>WJKD01000514.1 GCA_014729315.1 Promethearchaeota archaeon
AACTGAGAAAGAAATTGGTGAAAAAGAACCAAAAAAGGCCGAACCTCGTCGAAAAATAAAAAGAAAGTTAAAATAATTAAAAATAATTTTTATACTCTTTTTTATTACTTGTATTCCAAATAATATTACTCCAAACCCAATTCTTGTAGGTTATATTGGAATTTTCCTAACTTACCACCATAATTTCCAGCAGAAATTCTTAAGATTCCGGGAATTTTGACCGCAGCTTCAATACCTATTTTCATAGCTTTTTTAATTGCTTCCTCAGTTGCTCCGTCTAAGATAATCTCGTACACGCAATTCTCTCCTTCTTTAAGCTGAGAGTTATCAATTTTCCCCCTTAATGTGGGGCATAGCGGATCGTTAGTAGACGCTCCTAAAAAACTATATTTTGAACCTACTTTAGAACCAGAACGAGCAACTCCTCCTGGAAACGGCGCAATAACGTTCTTAATATCTTTTATTGCTTCTATAGATTTCTCAGCGGCTTCCAATGCAGAATCTTGATCCTTGCCTATTATTAAAAAATTGCCCCCCGCTATTCCTTTTCCGGCTTTTACCATGTTTTGAACAATAAACTCTCCGTCCATAACGGGAATTTTCCATGCTTCAAATGGGAACTTACCTTCGATTTTTTCTTCAAATTTGTCTCCAAAATATCTTAAATTCGCACCTAATTTAATTTCAAATTCTTTTTCTGGGGCAAGTGAACCGTCTAAAGCGTCGAAACATGCAGTTGTCGGACAAGTCAATACGCATTGTCCTATTCTATTCATTACTGTATTACCGATCTTCTTTTTATCTGATATGAAGAACATCACAATTACACCTGGACGCTTATCCGGTGTTTGATCCGCAGGAACAACTAGATCTATAGCTGCTTCAGCATCGCAATGTATTGTAGATGTTCCATAACCGGTAGCAATCTGAGCAGCTATATTCGCCCATTTTTCATTCTTAGCGGTTATCAAAATCCGTGAAAAGAATCCACCAAAAGCTTCACAATAAGTATCTACGATTTCTACTCCATTTAATTCCATTTTTATTCCACCTTTTCAATAAATTTAAATATATTTAATTTACATCTTTTTAAATTTTTATTAGTTTTAAACTATGCTTAAATCTTTTTAAATTTTAAATTTCAACTATGCTTAAATCTTTTTAAATTTTAAATAATAATAAGATCATACTCGAAAATTTGAATAGAATTAAATAAAAATTGTTGATTATGAGCGAATCGAAAGTATTAAAAATAGGAGTGCATAAGAATGGAACGATTGGTTCATCTGTACTTCTTTCTTTTTTAATAGATGAAAGAGCTGAGGCTGAGAGACTTGTCTTCAGAGAAGTGACGTCCGGTCCTAAAATGCATCCTCCCGAAGAATGTGTAACTACTATGAATAAACTTCTCGAATTTGAACCCGAATTAATTTTAATGTCGAGTCCTAACGCCGCATTAAAGGGGCCAAAAGCTGCGCGAGAATTAGTCGGAAATACACCCACTATTGTTATTTCTGACGCCCCCGCAAAAAAAGCAATCGAAGAGTTTAAAGAAAAAAACATGGGCTACATTATTGTTGGATGCGACAGCATGATCGGAGCGCGACGACCTTTCTTAGATCCTATTGAAATGAGTATATTTAACGCAGATTTGTTAAAAGTTCTTGCGATTACTGGAGCTTTCAATATAATCGTAAATGAGTTAAATAAAGTCATTATGGATATGTTAGAGGGAAAGACCCCAACGTTACCTCAAATCGAAATTAATGCAGAAAACGCAACTCAAGCTGCTGGTTTTTCTAATCCTTACGCGAGGGCGAAGGCAATCGCTGCGTTTGAACTAGCGTCGCAAGTGTCTAAAATTACGGGAAGGGCATGTTTTGTTTTAAAGGAAAGAGAAAAATACATGCCACTTTTAGCTGCCTCTCACGAAATGATGAGAACTGCTTCTTTAATGTGCGATAAAGCAAGAGAAATTGAAAAATCGAACGACACTGTGTTAAGAACACCGCACCATGCAAAGCAACATATTTTATCAAAACGAGCTCTTCACGAAAAGGAAAAATAAACAATATTTTTACTAACTTTATAAACTTTCTTTTTATTTTTACTATTTATACTTCAAGGATATTAATATCTCGTTAAACAACATTAATTTAGGCCATTATCTATAAAAAAGTGAGATTGAAAAAATTGGATTAAATATCCGAAGATCTGATAAAGTTTTTTAAATTATCAAATTCTTCCCCTGTCAATACCTTTAAGACTTCTGAAAATACTTCGTGTTGTTTATTCTTTGTTACTGCCATCAAGACTGAAGTATCCGTAACTTCTTTAACCAAAATGTAACAAAGTTCGGACTCGTAAACAATCGTGGAGAGAATTAGGGGGGACACATTAGTTATATTTAATAATTCCATTACTTTTTGGTATATTTGATAAAGATTTGAATCCAAAGTGCCCATTTCAAATTTAAGAAATTCTAATGGTTTGCTTTCAAATTTACCAAAAG
>WJKD01000515.1 GCA_014729315.1 Promethearchaeota archaeon
ACATTCGGCATAAGAATACTAATAAAAAATAAAAAAGGGAAGGGTTTAAGTGGTTTCTGTCCTTCTTTTAAGGATTTTTATATCCCTAAAAATTCTCATTTTTTTTTTAAATTTGTTCTGTTTATTTAATAGTTAAAGTAATTTTGGGTTCTTATAAAAAAGTGTTCAAATCTAATTGGTTTAAAATTATTATTTAAACTGAATGTTTTCATTCCTTCATTCAAACTCAAATCTAAAAGATCTAATATTACATAAGGCTCATTCAAAACAAAAAATAACAGAAATCAAAAAATAATCATATAGGAGTGGAAAGATGCCAAATTTACTAGAATTTAAGCATTTTAGATGATGGAAGACAACTTCCCAAAAGCGTCCATTATTTTTATCGGTGGCCCCCAGTAAACTTATTGAACCGATCATTTGGCGTTTTTAAGAGAAAATTAGGATTTCCTTGTGAGTAATTAAGTCAAATCGATTTCAATTCCAATAGAGAGTTTCTTGAAAAATGCACATATTGGGGCTTCAAGTGTCGAAATAATCAAACATTATATGTAAATATTAATTAAGATCATAAAAAAGTAATTTAATAAAAAAGGAAACTATTCCTCGCTTTCGAACTTTTTCTCTAACACAATCAGGATCGGTTTAAAACCCGATTTCCCAATAACATCGATTAACTTTTTGTCAACATTGTAAGCCATATTTATTCGGACAGCCTGACATCCCCAAGATTTAAGGATTTGAATAGCTTTATCTGCGAGTATTTTACCTACCTGTTTTCCAATAAAATCTTCCTTAGTAGCCCAGTTATCAAGATATCCAATATATTGACCTAAACTGTTTTTAACTGCTTCTAACATGCCCATCCCAACGACCTCGCTGGTAGGTTTATATTCTGCAATTAACGTTATGCGCTTTAGGTTGGGCTTAAATTGTCGAAGACCTGAAGATTCCCTCCATTGTTCTTCTTTCAAGCCGATATCGTACTTTTTGTGAAGCTGTTGCAGAATATTTAGCGTTGCTTCGTAATCAGAGGTCCGATAATTTCTAATGATGATTTCCTCTTCTTCAACACCTGATTCAGACATAATATTCACATTATTTCTTAACTTTTGACTTTATTTAATAAATTGATATCAATTTTTTTGGATAATAACTTTTTCTTATTTTCTTCCTCAACGATAAAAATTAGGTACTCTTCAATATGCGGGATGATTGGTGATATAAATAGTAGTTCTTCTCCCGGGAACCAGAAATCTATGGTTTGATTCATAATTTCCTTTTCAAAAAATTCTTTCACATGAGTGATTTTTACTGAAATCTCGTGCAATTCGCTATCGGTATTATTTTGCACGAGAATTTCTAATTCTTTGCTATCTTCGATGAAATTGATTTTATTTATAGATACCGGCGTTTTTACCTTTAATTCAGCTTCCTTTTGTTCGGTAGGATCGAATAATTTTACATTCGAGAAGGCGTTAGCTCCACTAGCTTGACCACCAATGTGAGATACATCAATTCCTTTAAGAGCAAGGAAGGATAATGCTTTTTGTTGCTTGATAGAGGAAGGATCGGTTTTTTTAATGGCGTTAGAAAAATACTCGTTGCTCACGGTAGCAAGCAAATTTCGGAGGTCTTTTTTTATTTCTTTCCCTTTTTGAATCTTTTGCTTGACCTTTGGAGTTTTAATTATTTCCTCTTTAGCGATTTCAGCTTCAATAAGTTCAAAAAGTTTTTCTTCAAATTTGTTTCGTACTGCTTTGGCAATTAATCGAATTAATTCATCTCCAAATACATCTATATCATTAGGTAAAGACAAGATTATTACAATGGTTTCTGGTGTTTCCTCTTCTAAGCCCGCTCTTCGTTTTTTTCTTTTTGAGGTAGTGTGAAATTTTTTTCCAAAAAAAGTATATCCTTTGAATTCAACATCGATGTGATCCAGTGCCCCTTCCTCCTCTATGTCTAAAAACCATATAGAATGATATTTGATAGGCCGCATAAACTGTTTATTATTAAGAAGCTCTTCGTTTTCACGTGGATAGATAATAAGTGGGATATGTCCTTGCGCTTCGTCAAAATATAGAATGTAGATTTCGTATAATCCCTCGTAGGGAATTTTCTTTGATGATTCAGAACTCTTCGAGTTAGCCAATTGATACCAGTTTTAGTTTTATTTCTGATTCTAATGAACTTAATCTTTCTTCTTGTAAAAATCTAACTAAATTATATAAAAAATCAATTATAATCTTTTAGTTAGGATTCCGAACTTCGCATCGCTAGATTAGTTTGACAATTTTATGAATAAAATTATTAAATTAATTTAATGCGAAATATTAATTATCCTATAATGTATTCAATAGTTAAAAATTAGAGTGAAATCAATGCAAATAACAGATGTTAAAACTCATCTATTAGAGTTAGATTTTACAATTAAAATAGGCTCAATGCCTCGATTTAAAGCTTCAGGGCTATATACACAGCTCATTACTGACGAGGGAATTGACGGTTGGGCGTTATCGCATTGGAATTTAAGTAATTTAGCTCAAAAGCAGTTTATTGACGAGGCGATCAAGCGTTTGGTGCTTAAGAAAGATCCTTTTATGACTGAAGAGATCTTTCACGAGATCTATCAAAATTCAAATCGTATAATGTTTGGTATTCCTCAATCTACTTCAGCGATCATGATTGCGTGTTGGGATATAATTGGTAAAGTAACGGGCCAGCCCGTCTATAAATTATTAGGTGGAAGGAAGAAAAAAGTAAAATGTTACGCATCGATGCCTCGTGGATATAAACCTAAAGCTGCTGCAGGAGCTGTACAAGCTGCTCTCGATGTGGGCGGTTTTAAAGCGGTTAAACTAAGAATAGGTAATGGGGCAAAAAAGGACGAGAAACTGCTTAAAGCTGTGAGAGATTCTTTTCCTGACATTGATGTCATGGTGGATGCTAATTCTGCGTATCATTCCGTCACCGAAGCTTTAGAAGTGGCTAAAATATGCGAGAAATACAATATTACATGGTTGGAGGAACCAATTCCTACCGATAACCTAAAAGGTCTCGCCAAGATTAGAGAACTCTCTCCGGTTCCTATTGCGGGGGGAGAAAACGACATGGGAATTTATCGTTTTGAAGACATCCTCTCAAGCGATTCCTTTGACATAGTCCAACCCGATGTTACCAGGAGCGGGGGCTTTTTGCAACTAAAAAAGATAGACGCAATGGCGGAAGTAAGGGGTGTTCGATGTATACCTCATATATTCGGTTTTGGGCACATATTAGCAGCAAATCTGCATTACATAATGGCGACCAGATGTGAATGGTGCGAATTTCCATTCATTCCTGACGAATATCAACTGCTTGAACAACCAATTAAAACTGAAAAAGGATTTGTGAAAGCAATTGACAAACCAGGGTTGGGAGTGGAAGTTAATAAAGAAATGCTAGAGCAGAATAAAATCGCTTAAATATATTTTTCTTTTTATTTAATTTGATTCATTCAAACTAATTCTTATTTTCTATCAAAAGTAAAGTATAATTTCTTTATTTTAGATTTTGATGGTAAAAAGTTTTTAAAGAAGAAATGTTTTAGTGTTATGATATTACAAAAATTTTATGTGACGCTGTATGGGTTCTTACAAAAATCATACACTTATGTATATGAATCTTAAAAAGGACGCAGAAAATAGATCTTTATCAGTTCCCTCTCGAGTTGAATTGTATTTTCTTTCGATTTTTCATTTAATAGAATCTTGTATGTCAAAAGTAAATATTCATATTAATAAACATCAAAAAGTAAGATATATTTTAGAAGGAGCACCTGAAATTTTTGGTGTTGATACTGAAAAAGTATGGCGGTTATTTCAAGAACTAGAAACTCGTTTAAGACCAAAATTTACATATGGATTTAGTTGGGAAGATAAAGATTTTGAGGATGTAAAAAGAATTTTTATTGAATTGGAAGCAATATGTGTGGGGGTTTTAGAGAATGAAATCTAATTTAAATATGATTAATAAAAGGGAAGTTTTGAAAATTGATCCTGATAAGATAAAAAATTTTGTTATAAAGATGAAGAAATATTTTAGTGAAAAATTTTCTCAATTTTCCAAAATAAATTCCATTGTATTATTTGGTTCTTATGCACTCAAAAATTGTACTGAAGAGAGTGACATAGATTTGTGTATTATTTTCAAACAAAACACACCTCGAGATCTTGAAAAGAACGTGTTTGATAAAATACTTAATTTAAGCAGAGAAATCAAAAAACTAATAGATGTTATTTTTATTTTTCCAGAGTTAATCGAGTCTATTGATCACACATTACTCGAATCAATTTTGGCAGAAGGGAAGGTTCTCTTTGGTAATGAGGAATATAAAGATTTGTTAATTAAAAATATTAAGCTCGAACCATATCGATTAGTAAAATTCAATTTAAAGAAACTTACAAATAAAAGGAAAATGAAATTTAAAAGAATGCTATATGGATATAAAACTTCGAGAAAATACTACGGGAAAACATATCATTATTATCGAGAAGGTTTGATCCACGAATTAAGGGGAATTAAACTGAGTTCTGGAGCTATTCTTGTCCCCGAAAAGGTAATTTCGACAATACAGGCAAGGTTTAAAGATTTCAAGGTAAATTACTCAAGTTTCCGAGTCTGGAAGCAAAAAATTTAGATTAAATTATTGATTTTACGATCTCCTCAATTTTTTGTTGCGTATAACATGTAGACTCCCAATTTAGCAAATATATCCTCTTCACCCACTTTTACATTAAAGCTTTTATTTTCTAAGAGTTTGATAAATTTATTTAACAGATTTTTTCCACTTTTGATATGTTCGTGGACTTCCATAGCGATTTGGTTAATTAGGTTCCAATGATCGTCCTCAATTCCTGCTATTACTTGTTTTTCGAAATTCTCAGCGTCAATTTTCAAAAAATCAATTTGTTCTATTTTCTCTTCTCTAATAATGTCGGAAAGGGATCTTAATCTGCATTGGATTTTCTCACTTTGATACATTCTTTTTAATCCAGCTCTCACAACTCTCTTTCGCAAAAATTTCGGCACTATTCGAGCAATTGGAATATTCTTACAAACAGCTTCCTTATAATTTTCCACATATTTTTCTACTTTATAGTCCCAATCAAATTGAACTGCTGCAGAGTCGGCACTAACCTTAGGATAATAAAAGAATTCTATTGTTTCGTCCTTTTTTGACAGTCCAATATTATATGTAGTTATATTGCACGATAAATCAGCCACATTTGCTTTTAAGATTTTAAATATAGGTTCCACTGGTTCAAAAGCATATATATTTAAATCTGAGACTAAATCGGCGATATAAAGTGAAAAAAGGCCTATATTTGCTCCGACATCGAATACTATATCGCCATTTTTAATTTCAATATCGTGTTTAAAGTAGATATTCTCTTTAAAAATTTCTCTATAAACATCTAATGCGGTCAGCTCATCGATATAATAAATTTCTTTTCCGTTAGGCAAAACAAGTTGTCTCATAAGAGTCTAAGATTAGTTCTTTTACAATTTTCTTGCTATCTACTCAAATAAAAATATAAGATTACATTATCTGAATTTCTCAAAATTTAAGAACTATATGAATAATTACTCTATTCAATGGTTTTATAATAAATAAGATTGGTTTTAAGGAAGGCAAGGATTTCTTATCAATTTTAGACTATCAAGCTTCTACAAATATATAAATCTTGAATATAAAATATAACTATAATATAAAATAAAGCGATAAAGAGGATTTTATTTTGGCAGAAAATTTTAATGTGTTATTCGTAATTACTGATCAGCAGCGTGCTGATCACTTGGGTTGTGCCGGCAATACCGATTTAAAAACGCCGAATATCGATGCCTTAGCATCTGAAGGAGTGCGCTTTACTAATGCGTATTGCGCAAATCCAATGTGCATGCCTAATAGAGCAACCATATTTACTGGTAAATATCCAAGCGTTCATGGAGTTAGATGTAATGGAATTAATCTTGATCCAGCGATTCCTACATTCACTCAAGCATTAGTAGATGCAGGGTATCAAACGTGTTCTTTTGGAAAGATTCACTTGAACTGGTACGGAACGCCTTGGAAAAGAAAATATTCTTCTTACGAGATGCTAATACCTACTATTTATACTCCTAAAACAAAACGAAAACCACTTCCAAAACCTTATTATGGTCTAGAGGAAGTTGAGATGACGATTGGTCACGGTGATGCGGTGGGGGGAGATTATTTAGATTGGATTGAAGAAAAAGCTCCAGAATATTTGGATTTAGTTAAAAAGAGGTCAACAGAGTTGTTCGATAGAGTTTTGGACGAGTCACCACTCCCCGAAGAGTTGTATCAAACTTCTTATATTACTGAAAAAACAGTTTCCTTCCTTGAGAGATATTCAGATGGAAAGCATGGAGATAAACCATTTTTTGTTCATTGCTCGTTTCCCGATCCACACCATCCAACTTGTCCTCCTGGACGGTTCCAGAGCTTATACGATCCCGATTCCATAGAAATTAGTTCAACGCTTAATGAAATACAAAGATTATACAGACATAGGGTTTTAAAACACCATATCAACATTCATCCGAGAACTCGTTTACGAGAAACAACGGAAGAGGAACTGCGCAAATTTCAAGCTTATTCATATGGACTCATCACTTTGATTGATAATAGCATAGGAAAAATTCTTGCTGCATTGATTTCTTTAGGATTAGAAAAAAACACAATCGTTATTTTCACCAGCGATCACGCTGATCTCATGGGGGATCACGGTATGCTCTTAAAAGGTCCAGCTCATTATCAAGGATTAGTTAAAGTACCTTATATTTGGAAGGTTCCCGGAATTACTAAGGCGGGAAGGGTATCTGATGCTCTGGTCAGTTCTATAGATATACCTAAAACTATTTTAGAATTATTGAACATCAAACGAAAGTTGCACCCTCCGGGTATGCAAGGCTTTGATATCACTCCAATTCTTGAAGATCCCTCGATAGAATTGAGAGATTGTTGCCTAATTGAAGAAGACGAAGATCCCCACAAGACTGTAAAGAAAAAGGAACATGGAAATATTCGAGTTCGCACATTAGTCACTAAAGATTATCGACTTTCTCTTTACGAAGGTTGGGAAGATTTTGGTGATTTGTATGATTTAAAACGCGATCCCAATGAAACAAACAATCTATGGTTTGATAAAGACTATAAAGACTTACGAGATAAGATGGTATATAAAATGACCCACGAAATACTGAAGCTTCAAGATCAATACCCAAAAAAACAAGCCCAAGCTTGAACCTTAAATATTAATACATTAAAAAACTTGAAGAACTTAATTTTTTAGATGATAAATTTTATAATTAATATTATCTGAAACAACTTATTAATTAAAAACTAAAAAATTTTAAAATCATGTCAGAAGGCGTCTTAGGAAGCGATTTTTGGTATAAAACATTACCTGTTTTGGCAGTTAGCTTAGGGATTTGGATTATTACGACACTTTTCTTCGGAGGATTATTAGGTGCTCAAGCGTTAGAATTTAATATTCTGGTTTTTGTCCTCTCTATCATAGTATATTTCGTATTTTGGATTATATGTTATTATTTAGCGATTAAAAAAATGAATTTGTTTTCGATGATTGCCTTTTTCGCTGCCAGCTTTTTTTCGGGAATTTTAAGTTCCACACTTATTATTTGGGCTTCCACAGTCATAGTATTAGAATTGGTATTGGGCTTTTTCTTTGCAGCATTTTTTGCGGGATTAGGGGCTACGATTGGCTTATTAATACTAGGTCTATTACTGAGGGGGCGAATTGGTCGAAAATGGATTTATATTTTAATTGTATTTGGATTAATATTACTTGTTACTGAGTTTTCCTTAATAATAATATTTGGATACAATCCCTACTTGTTAATTACCAGTATTTTAGTATTGATTTGGATTTTCGGCGTAATGGTGTGGGACGGAAGTCGATTACCCGATACAATTGGAGCAGGTTATTGGATGATAGCTGTTATTGATATCTTCCTAGATTTGATCAATGCGATAATTAGGATTTTTATCATAATAGTTGAGATAGTAGCGGAGTCGTAATTTCTAATTCGCAACTTTTAGTTCATTCACATATCTAGATAATTCGGAATAGGTGTTTTCAAATTCGCCGAATTTAAACTCATCGAGAATATGATGTGTCCAGCAATTACTATATCCGAAATTATAATTTATTTTAAATTCGTCAACTTTCTCAAATCTCTTCGTTAACAAATAGGAGGTAATCTCAGCAAGTATTTCTTCTTTCAATGGGTCTTGAGACGGGTAATTTTGAAGTTCTAATTCGTTATATATGATATGTTTTCCGAGCTCGTGGAAAAGGGTGTGAGAGTCTTTTTGATGGATGGTGAGTGTCATATCTTGAGGATTATAGTCTCCCATTAAATCATTTTCCCGAAAGTCTTCAATAAGATTAAGGTTAGGAAAATTCGTTCTAACAAATCTGATCCCCTCATCGTAATCAATTTCCTCTTTCTGGGGGAGTTCGCTCATCGCTTCTTGTTGATTTATAAGAAATTCATCGTACTTGTTTGTTTGCGAGATGTCAAACACACTTCCTAATTTGAATCCTTTAAGTGTGCCTTCTTTCTTAACGGGAACCAAAATTTTGTAACTATATGGTTTTGATTTATCTGGATTTTTTAATACGCTTACACCTTGTTTTTTCCAATTCCAGAAGCTATTAATAATTCCTACAAATTTATCGTCTCCTCTATTTTTTGCTTGAGATAAGACTAATAAGAAATTTCGAATTGAATAACCGTGAACTTGTGCATATTCGCTAATCTCAATTAACTCTTTATCTGACTCTTCTGTTTCAGCGACTTCCATTGATTCTAATTCTTCAAGTTTAAATTCAGGAGTTTGTTTCGTGGTCTCTATAATTTCCACTATGTCTTTAATAGTTTGCTTTTCAAGGAAGTCCTGGAAACGTTGCTCAACCACTTCCTTTTCCTTTTCTTTCTTGATTCGATATTCTTCTTTTTCTTTTTCAGTAAATTCTCGAAAACCCTTAGTTTCTACGGGAGTGTCATCTTCAACTAGTTCTTCTGATGGTTTTTCTCGTTTTTCTTCTACAAATGTGAATGTGTAATCAAATCTTTTTTGCTCCCCATTGACAACTTCACAAGAGGAGACTGTTATATCCCTCGAATAATGTTTCCAAGACGACAATTCCGGGTGAAAACCTGCAATTCTAATCCTTTCGCTGGAATCAATTCTTTCAAACTTCTTAATACGATGATTCTCGAAAAAAGTTTCATATAACCTTTCCAGATAATCTTGAATTTCCTCAATTCTACTGATAAATTCTTTCTTATTTGAAGAAATTACAGTCTTAACTTCACTCATTTTAATCTAAAATATATTTTTATACCTCTAAAGATAATTGTAATGAGAGTTAATCCTTTTTATAATTTCCCTTTTAGATGAAATTGCGAATGAATCTGAATTAATAAAGAAATAAGTGCTTATCATTTTCTTCTTTGAGGGGTATTTATTTATTGCATTCAGCAAGCAGACTTTAGTTTTTAACCCATTAATGTTTTATTTATGTTATATCTTACCAAAATAAATAGAAAAATGATTAATTCAATAAAAAAAAGTTATGTTTCTTTCCTATTCTTCCTAATTGAATTAGTAAATAATGCAAATATTAACCAAGTTATAGTAGCAAACATGATTATATATTTGGTTAGAGCAAAATAGGAATGAGCTAAAGCCCACCAATTTGGAAAAGATAGAGGGTCATGAACCATAAGAATAATAAAATAGTTTTCAATGCAATCACAAGTAGCACCAATAATCCCAAATATTGCCATAAAAGGTCCTATTTTCCTTATCATAGAGTTTACCTCAAGTTTATTCGTAAGCCTTATTGTTAGATATAATCTAATTGAATTAAAAGCAATAATAAAGAAATAATCCATAATAATTGAAAGGATATAAAGATTAATTTCTTGTTTACTCATGATCGCAAAGTGAGATTTAATAATATCTCCATCAAATGAAAGCTGGCTTTCGAGGAAGCTCGTTGGATAATTTGAAAGAATATGAAAGTAACTCATTAATGGTAATGATATCGCTAATAAAATTAGATTAATAAAATATAGAATTTTTGATTTTTCCTGCGATAAATTAAATTCCTCTTTTATTCTCATTTTTAATATCTCTCTGGTTAAAAATCAATAAGATTTCTGTTCCTCAGATTTTCGTATACACCTTCCATTCTCCCATCTTTATTTTTTAAAATAAATTTTTTAAATATTGGTCTTATTACCAATCTGTTTAGTAATCTCTGGGTACTATTTTGGAAAGTGTATCTCTTTTTGTTTTTTATATCTTTTGCTAAGTTCACTCCTAAACCATAAGCTTTTTCCATTGCCTTTTTGTTATGAGAGACATGTTCGCCATTTGTGGCAACTCCAAGCGTTCCTGAAATAAAACCTCTTTTAAAAACTCCTTCTTTAATATATTTAATGGTTTGCTTTGCGACTTTATTAGCACCCATTTTTTCCGATGAAGTTGAGATACCAACTGCATATTTTCCTCCTAAAGATGATGTCGCATATTCAAATAGTCCATATCGTTCAAAAAAAGTCTTCAAAAGAGCACTTATTGAACCACCATAATTTGGAGATCCTAAGATTAATCCATCAGCTTCCAATATTATCTTTCTTAATTCTTCAAAATTATCGTCAGAAATAACACATCTTCCTGTAGATAAGCAAGACATACATCCTTTGCAATATTGTATATTATACTTGGAAAGAAAGATTTCTTGAATTTTTGCACCTTCATTATTGGCAGCTTTAAGAGCCTCTTTGATAAGCGTAGAGGTATTTCCATTAACTCTCGGACTACCAATTATACCAATTATGTTCATTTTTTTCATCATATTTTTTTTTAAGTATACTGATAGTATACTTGATACACGCAAAGTATATAAAACTTTCCATCATTTTATTAATTGTATATAAATGAAGAATTTAACAAGAAGAGAAAGAGAGAAATTAGTTCGAAAAAATTTAATGATTAAGGCGGCAAAAAAGTTATTCTCCAATTATAATTTTAACGATGTAACCATGGATGAAATTGCTAATGAAGCAGAATTTACAAAGAGGACCTTGTATCAATATTTTTCAAGTAAAGAAGATATATATTTTGCTGTTATACTTGGAGGTTTCAAAAAGCTTTATTCATATTTTCAAAAATCTATAAAAGTTAAAGCAACAGGATATAGAAAACTATTACTAGCCATATCGGCTTATTATACATTTTACAAACAAAATCCTAAAATATTCAAGCTAATGAATTATGTAGGATATGTCAAAAGAAATCGGGAATCTAGTCTTAGTTATAAGGATTTCCAGAAATTTGATGATCTCTTATTCCGTGAATTAGCTAGGATTATAGAAGAAGGACAAATAGACGGTTCAATTCGTTCAGATTTAAATCCTCAAACAACAGGTTATGCTCTTGCATTTCTCATCACGGGATTTTTTCAACAACTTTCAGAATCAGGGAAGTCCTTTACAAAATTTCATTCTATGGATGAAGATGAGTTTATTGATTTCATTATTGATTTATTATTAGCTTCCCTCTCGAAAAAATAATCAAACTTTCACTTCAATCAATTTAAGAAGTAATATTTTTAAATTAGTTAATTCTGATTTAGATAGTTGTGAACCCTTTATATTGGATCCAATGATTATTAAAATTGGGCTATAAATGATACATTATTAACAGACTCTGAATTTTCCTCTATTCATTAATTATTTATTATAGACTGTTTAAATTATATTTTAGTTTTATATTCTTAATTTAAGTAAAATCTTTTTTGTATAACTAGGTGGAAAATTATGGATAATGATATGGATTCATCCAATTATTTAATTAAGGGACATAAAGTTCCTACAAAAGAAAAGACTTACTTCGGTATTGGAGTTTTAGCTAATACGATCATAGTGGGGGTATTTACACTGTATCTTTTAGATTATTATATCAATATTGTTAAAATCAGATACGATCTCTTCATTATTGCCAATATAATTTATCTTATTTGGAACACTCTCAACGATATCGTCTTTGGATATTATGGAGACCGGACTCGAACAAAATTAGGGAGAAGGATGCCATATATACGCTATGGCGCCCCTTTCTTTGCTTTAGCCTTCATTATCTTTTGGTTTCCCTTTCCGGGTTCTGAACCGGGGAATTTACAATCAGGACAGATAATTAAATTTATCCAACTTGTCTTCGCCTATATTTTTTTTGACACAACATTAACTTTAGTGATCTTATCCTTCGTGGCTCTTCCTCCCGAAATGACTGAATCTACCAAGGAACGAACCTCAATCTCTTTATATCGTACAATCTTTACCATTATCGGAGGCGCAACTACACTCATAGTCCCTATCATAATGAGTTTTGGAATTAACGCTTTTAGAATTTTTGTGATATTTCTTGGTATCTTCTGTATGAGTTCTTATCTTATTGTTTCTTATGGTGTAAAAGAAAGAAAGAATCTATAT
>WJKD01000516.1 GCA_014729315.1 Promethearchaeota archaeon
AAAAGGAAGACGATAAAGTCAAGAAAGAGTTTCTTTCAAAAGCAAAGGATTCTCGAGATATGATCGACAAGAAGCTGAGGACGTTTGAAAACAGTGTAAAAAACTTAACCGAGACCATAAAAGAAGAAGGAAAACTTGAAGAAGAAGAAAAGAAACCTATGGAGATACTCACGAAAGAAATCGAAGAGGCAAAATCAAGTTACGAAGCGATATTAAAGAAGATTGCTGATAAGAAAGATTATCTCACAGCATTAGAAGAGAAAATCGCAGAACTCGAAAAGAATTACAACAAAAAGGTTGAAGAAAAGAACCACCTTGAAGAAGAACTCGAAATTACTCGGGAAAGCAAGGAAAATATGGAGGAAGAATACAAAGAGCTTCTCAAAAACAACGAACAACTTGTTAAAAACTATGAGAATAGACAAGTCGATTTAATCGTTCTTACGGACAGCATCAAGGAGAAAGTAGCTACGCAAGACGAACTTAGGTCGAAAATCTCAAAATTGAACAAGGAAATCGAAGAAAAAGAAAGCGAACTGGAGAGACAGCGAGAGGAGGCAGAAGCGTTAGAGAAAAAACTAAAGAGTTTAAGAACAGAAAACGAAGCAATTAAAGTCTCAATTGAAAAAAATAAGATAGAACAACAACACGCAGATAATTTAATCAGCGCAAAGGAAGATGAATTAAAAGTATTAAACGAGCAACTCGAAAAAAAGGAAGCAAGACACAAGGAGATGGAAGAGTTGATCGAAGAGTACAACGAAGGTTTTCCAGAAATGGAAAAACAAAAACAAACTTACGAGGAGTTATTGGAGAAGTATAAGGTTCAATTGACAGAAAAGCAGCAAAAGATGATTGGTATTGAGTCGAGAATCCAAGAGTTAACCGAAACCTTAACTAACTTAGAGGAACAAATAAAGGCAAAAGAAAACTTAATTGAGTTTAGCGATAAACGTTTAGCAGATATTAAAGAAGCTATTCAAACCTCTACCAAAGAATATAACGAACGAGAAGAGCGCCTTTTAGCGATTACAGAAAAATACGAAGATCTTCAAAAAGAATATACTAAGTTAGAAAAAGCAAAAGAAGTCATTGAAAACAGTATTAGCGACAGTAGAGAGATTTTTCAAGACCTTAAACTTGAATTAGAATCTCAAGAAAAGGAAATACGAGACAAGGAAAGTCGTATTAATCGTTTAGAATTTCTATCGCTCATTTATCGGATGTCGAAATTTTTTGGCGGTATTTTAATATGCGTAGGTATATTTTTGATTATTTTAAGCATAGGTTTTCTAACGAATTTAGTTAATTTCGGTGATATAAACGCGGCTGTTTTTACTTGGTTATTAATTATTGGGGGAATTTTAACTATTATCTCGGGTTTATTCCACCTAGAAAAATCGTAAATATTTAAAAACTTTTAAGATTTCGAACTAAAATTTTTTAGGTATTAGGTATTTCAAAATAACAAAAATTATAATGGTAAAGAAATTGGGCGAAAAAAAAGAACGAGAGAAAATTGCCGAAACTGAAAAGTCTCAAGGTGTTCCTCAAGGTATATTATACGGTATCGGATGTGGTATCGGAGGTTCAATTTACGTACTTCTTGGAACGGGAATAAAAATTGCCGGACCTGGTGTTCTAATAAGTCTATTATTAGGGGGTATTCTAATTTTTTTAACCGCTCTTAATTATTCCGAGTTATCAACAAGTCTTCCAATTTCAGGTGGAGCATATAATTTTAGTAAAGAAGGATTAGGAGGATTTACTGCGTTCATTATAGGTTTTTTTTTATGGATTGCGAATATAGCAACCTGCTCTTTTTCGGCGCAAGCCTTTGCGTTGGTTATTGATATTTTTTTTCCATTTTTGACAGATTTTTTGCTAGTCCCTATCGCAATAATAGCTGTGTTATTCATTAGCATCGTTTTTTTTAGAACCCAACGGTTTGCTTCAAGAACATTAATTATATTAACTATAATTCTAATCTCGATCTTTGGAATTTACATTATTTCTGGTCTTTTTATTTCTCCAATTACCAATCCTTCAGGTTTTAATCCCGCTTACCTTTACTCGGGCACTAATGCTTTTGGAGTGGTCCAAATGTTTGCGCTTTTATTTATTTTTTTTACCTCTATTACTTCGAATTTGGCATATTTCAACGCTGATTTGAAGAACCCTTCAAAAAATATTCCCAGAGTAAACATCTTAGCAATTTTATTCACACTAATTATATATTTGTCCATCACTTTTATTACAATAATAAATATTGGCAAGGGGGCAGAAGGTTTAAGCGAATCACCGGTTTTATTGGGTGAAGTTTTATACGATATTCTTGGACCATTTGGATTTTACCTTATGGGTATTGCCGCAGTGATATCTACTTTGATTGCGATGAACGCTGCGATTGGTTCGGCAACAAGTGTGTTACAAGCCTTGGCAAGGGATAATTATGTTCCTAAGATTTTATATGTGGAAAAAGAGGGAAGTAATTTGCCGGTTTATTCTTTATTCCTTACCACGTTAATTGCGGTGTTTTTTACTTTTTTTGCCGTCGTTTTCGCTGACATTGGATTTACTGCTGAAATTACAAGTTTTATTTACTTTTTTGGGTTAGCATTTGTAAATTTTGCAGCTGTAAGCTTACGCTACAAAAGAAAGGAGCTAGATCGCCCCTTTAAGGCACCATTTTTCCCTTATCTCCCTATTATAGTTGGGACTTCTTGTCTTATTCTGGCGTTTGCTTTGGCCCCGTTTGCTATTATTTTAGGTTTGATCATCTTTGTTGTTGCGATTTTACATTATCTTCTAACTATAGCGGATAGATATTCCATTATCATTACTATTGCGGGTATCAAATTTTTTGGTATTTTGGTTATAGGAATTTTAATCTGGAGTCTTAATAACATCGCTGTAACAACTATCTCGATTACTGGTTTTGAATCCTTTTTCACTTTGTTTTTAACGAGATTTCTTATCTTTATTTGTATTTTTGCCCTTGGAACAGTGCTTCTTGATATTATTCCATTAAGAGAATTTGTGTTCTTTTTTGTTAAAAGGGTAGATAAAGAAAAAGTTGCTATAAATGTCGGAGTCGGCCAAATAATCGAATTAGATAAATTTAAAGCAAGAATTATTTACTGGGTTAATTTTTTTGTAGCTCTCTGTCAAATCGTTTTTTCACTTTTTGTGTGTTATTTTGCATTCTTAATTGGATTCGATATTGTAATTATTAGCCAAATTAAATTTGGTACGATAAACATCGGACAAGCAACCGCACACTACATTTATATTACCAGTTTACTAGTTTTTGCTATAATTCTATTAATTAGCGGGACTATTATGATGTTTTATAATCAAAAATTTAAGACTACTGGATTCTGATCGTTTTTTGGCATTTAGCTGATTGTAATTAATTATAATTTTCGAAAAGAAAGAAAAAGAATATGTAAAACACCCTAAGAAAAAAGAGATTAATGATTAACTAAGACAAAGGTATCATTAAATGCAGTTATAATAATACCAAATTATTGTAATAGAGTAGCAAAATCGTCCAATCAAGCATATTAGTTTATATGTTGGATTTTTGTTTTAGACCTATCATTCTTGCGACTTGCCTATTGGTATATTTCAATTTAAGGTTTATAAGCTTATTCAACCAATAATTATAAAACAAGTTCTCATTATTAAAAATATTCAAATTTTTTTTGGCAAAAAAGATGGAAAAAAAAGAATCAGTAATTGCCCATTCTAAGGCCAGTATGGCTTCATATGGGTTCGGCAAATTTGTTCACGAATTTCTGAATATGGCTTTTGGCGCCTTCGTCTTTTTTTATTACGAAGGAGAGCTCGGACTAAATGTGTGGTTAACGGCTATTGGATATATTATTTTTGCTGTGTGGAACGCGGTTAACGATCCTATTGTAGGATACTTAGTAGATAGACCTTTTAAATTTACTAAGAGATGGGGCAGACGATTTCCATGGGTATTAATTGGGGGAATTCCTTGGATAATATGCTATTTTTTACTATACATACCTCCTGATGTTGATCCTCAGTCAGGCTCTTGGATACTTTTTACGTGGTTGGTAGTTATGACTTGTCTTTACGATACATTCGGTTCTATTTTTAACGTAAATTTTTTTGGATTATTTCCGGATAAATTTAGAGAGAACACAGAACGAAGAACGGCGTCTGGGATCAGCACGCTTGTGGGGACATTTGGATCCGCATTTGGGGCTATTATACCTCCTCTCTTCATAGTTTTTGGAGATCGATCTACATACGCTCTACAAGGGGGCGTAGTAGTAATGGTGTGTTTAATTGCCTTAGCATTAGCGATTCCGGGCAGTCAAGAAGATCAAGAACGGATAGATAATTATTTAGAGAAAGTAGGGGAAAAACATGAGAAAGCATCGTTTTTTGAGACTTTAAAAACATGTTTAAAACTCAAAAATTTTGTTGTGTTCATTTTCGCATATATTTGCTATCGTTCCTTAATCTATATGATGATTGGTTCAATTCCGTATATGGCCAGATATGTTCTAAATGTGGAAGCTTCGGCGATTACTTTTATGATGGCCGGATTTCTCATAGGATCGTTTTGTTCAATCCCGATATGGATAAAAGTCGCTCACAAAACAAACGATAATAGAAAAACCTATATTACAGCTGCATTTCTTATGGGCTTTCTTACAATACCCTTAATTTTCTTAGAAAATTATTTATTAATCGTTATTGTCATTATTGCCTGGGGGATGGGATTAGGTGGTTTTTGGGTCATGATTGATCCTGTTTTTTCTGATTTAATTGACGAATCGGTGATAGTAACAAAGAAGCGAGAAGAGGGTATTTATTTAGGGATTCAAACTTTTTTTAGCCGGATGGCAATGGTAATACAAGCTGTGAGCTTTGCAGTGGTACATACTCTTACAGGATTTCAGGAAGGTGCCGCATCTCAACCACCTCTGGCTATATGGGGTATTCATATCCATTTTGCACTGCTTCCGATGATTTTCATATTCTTAGCAGGATTTATTTTATGGAAGTGGTACGATCTTACTCCAGAAAAAGTAGCCGAGAATAAAGAAAAACTAGAAGAAATCGGTCTTTAAATCACTTTTCTACAAAATCAATTAAATTCATTAAAAAAATAAAGTAAAATTTTAACTTATATTCTTTTTTTTCTCACTTATCATATCTAATTAACCCTAATAGAAGAAATAAAGCTAAAATTTATTCAATTGTTAGATCGGTTATATAAAAATTACTTAGGCAAAAGGATTTGATTTTTTTAAAAATGAACTTACCAAAAATGAATTTGCACTCTCACTCAAGATATTCTGACGGCGCGGGGAAAATAAAACATATTGTAAAAAGAAGCGTTAAAATCGGGTTGAAATACTTAGCTATCACGGACCATTTAACTGACAGCTGGAAAGCCGGAATTATGCCTACCTTAGATTCAAAACAAAAAATTGATAGGTATTTGAACGAAATTTCAAGATGTAGAAGAGAACTCGACAGAAAAAAATCAAGTTTGAAGATATATAAGGGAGTAGAAATTGATATCGGGAGCTCAGAAAAACACATATTAAACCTTGTTGATCCGCGTAAATTTGATATAATTTTATGGGAATACTTAGAAACTCCTGAAAGTATAGGTTTTGTTAGGAAAATAATTTATCGTTGGACGAGATCCTTTAAAGAAAAAGGAAACTCTCCCATTTTTGGATTAGCTCATTTTAATCCTTCCTATTTTTTACATTCTGGTATGGAATTATTGATTCGCTTCCTAAAGGAGTTTAATATCTATTTTGAATTTAATACGCGTTATTCCGATTGTTTTTCCACGAAAAATGAAACTTTTTTTGGTAAACTACGTGAAGAAAAGATACCTGTGGGTGTAGGAAGCGATACGCACAATTTAGGCGGGTTAGATCGTTTAAAAGATCCCCTCAGTATGGTTTCCTATTATAATTTAGAAGAAAATTATGGTTTATTGATATCAATTTTGAACAATAATTACAATGGATAAAATTTTCGATATTATTAGAAACCAAAATATAATTAGGGGAATTATATAAAAGTCTAATAATAATTAGAAATTTAATACAGTATCTATTTAAATTAAACGACAGAAAAACCAATTAGTTCTAAGGAATATATTTTAATATTTGAATTATCTTCAATGTATTATGAACTTAGACGAGAAGATAGAGTTAGCCGTCCAATGGATAGCTGAAGCGGATAAAGTCGTTGTTTTCACGGGTGCTGGTATCTCGACGGACAGCGGGCTTCCTGATTTTAGGGGGCCGGACGGATTATGGACAAGAAGAGACGCGGGACTGCCACCTCCCAAATCGCCTCCGTGGGACCAAGTTAAACCAAATATGGGGCATCATGCAATCGTTGAGTTGATGGAATTGGGAAAACTGGATTATTTAATATCCCAGAATGTAGACGGTTTGCACGCTAAATCAGGGATACCTTTTGAAAAACTCGCCGAGTTACATGGAAACATGCATTTTATGAAATGTTTGAACTGTGGAAAGAAATTCACCTTTAAAGAAGCAGGATGGGATAAAAATCGATGGGGTCCTGGCTATAGAACTTCTCCTAGGGTTCAAGGACAACCAAAATGTCCTGAATGTGAAGGGAGGATAATATCGAGCATTGTAAATTTTGGAGATCCTTTACCCGAAGATGAATTAGAAGAGGCAATAAAACGATCAATGGAATGTGATGTATTTTTTGTAATCGGGAGTAGCTTGGTGGTAACTCCAGCAGCAAATATGCCAGGTATTGCTAAAAAAAACGGCGCAAAATTGATTATTCTCAATAAAGGAAAGACACCTTATGATGAGGATGCTGACTTACGATTTTTTGATCCAATAGCGGATGTATTACCTCCGATCGTGGAGAATGTTAAAGAAAAAAGATGAAAGAAAAAAAAAATAATATATTAATATTTTTAGTATTTATTTAGGTTGGTTCAACCTTTATTGCCGCTAAATCTACTCCTTTCGTTTCTTTAATATACTTAGCTGTGAGGGGTATATTTATATACAGTGGGACTGTGAATACGATAAACGCAACGCCTAATCCAAAGAAGAAAATAACGATACTACTTAAAAGTAGTCCCGCCGTAGTTCCTGTGGCTGTTAGTAATGATCTAAGACCTGCTGCCGTTCCTCTTTTCTCGGTTGGAACAATTTCTACTGATGTTATTCTTACGCCTCCTAATAATCCCCAGATCGCCGATACGCCCAATCCGACAAAAATCCAAGTTATTATGCTATGTGCAAGTCCAATAGTTACTAATATTACGGTAATTATTACGAATATTGGCATAACTGACGACCAGAAGTAAATTAAAAATTTTCTTCCCAATTTATCACCTGTGAGAGCCGAAAACAAGTATCCTGCTAAAATCATGGCAAAGACTACCAATAGAACTAAAGTAATTTCACCTTCTGACAATCCACCTTGATCTGCTAAGTATCCCGTAATAAGCGTTTGAAAAAGATAGCTGAGTCCGCCTATGAATGTTATAACTAAAAGGATGCTCATTTGTTGGCGGGTTGTAGATTTAAATATTTCTGAAACATTCTCCTTGAATCCGGGTCGAACTTCCTCCCCTTTTTCTTTGTGTTCGACATATACAGAGCTCTCCTTGACGGCAAATATACATATCACTGCCAATGCGAATCCTAATATTGCCGACACCATTGGAAGTCCGCGCCACCCTATCTCTCCGGGCGTTCCTCGAATAAAAACTCCACGAAGAATTGAAGTCAAAAGAAGTCCAAAAATACCACCGGCGACTACAATATTTGCCCAGACCACTCGCTTTTCGGAAGGACACTCTTCGTTGATATAAATCATCCAGATGTCCGAACTAAAGAACATGTAAAGTAAAAACAAGAATACCACGTACATGACGAAGGTGGTGGATAAAGCAATCATTAACGATGCAAAACCCATCCCTAGGCAGGTAAGAATTAACATAGGTTTTCTACCAAAGCGATCAGCGAAATATTGGCTGACAACTACAAAGTACATTCCTATCATAGCTATTCCTGAACCAAAAGCGAAAACTGCCTGAGCGGTATTAGTTGCTACGTCGCTGAAAAACTCCGTGAGAATATTACTAGTGATTGCCGCAGGTAGTCCAGTTGTGTAAGCATCTAAGATCTCGATGAATATGAGGATCACAACTAAGAGACGAAAATACCCCTTACTAACTCTAATTGAGCTTTCGTTGGTTTCACTCATAAGAAAAAATTTGTTTTTATACTATTTAAAGATTTAACATTTTGCTTCAAGAAGTCTCCACCCTTTAGGGAGGAGATGAATTGAGGCGATCTTACATATTAAGAAGATTCCTTCTTATTTATGAGAAATTACTAAACGATTAACGTGTGAACCTTAAATATCGATCAATCTCTTATGTCTAGTGAGGTTATCGAAGATGCTTTTGACACATAGAGTTCGCATTTATCCGACTCAATCGCAGGAAGACGCGTTATGGAGTTTATCGGAAAAGTGTCGTCTGCTCTATAAC
>WJKD01000517.1 GCA_014729315.1 Promethearchaeota archaeon
GGAAAAAGCAATTGCATAATAACTTTCGCTGGTTGGATTTTAAAATTACAAATAGATGTAATAATAATTGCGTTTACTGCCAGGGGCAAAACGATCCTCCAGAAAGTTCTGAAAAATTATCTTATAAAGTTATTAAAGAAACCTTAGCTGATGCTATCGAGGCAAATTTCAATTATATTTGCTTTTTAGGAGGCGAACCATCTATTAGAAACGATATTAATGAGATTATTAAAGTTGTTGGGAATCAATCTGGTATTAGCTTGAGATTGATCACTAACCTTAAGATATATAGAGAAGAGATGTATGAAGCATTGTTTAGCACCGAAAGTAGAGATTCGGAGATCGTTGTTTCTTTCGAAAACTTTTCCTATCCTAACTATAAAAGAGTAGATCCAAAGATTTCAATGGAAAGAATAGAAAAAATTAACAAATTGGCAATAAGGTATGAAAGCGAATTTAGAAATTCCAAAAAAAGATCGATTTCTTTACACTCAGTCATATCAAGAGAAAACTTTCAAAAGATTGATAAATTCGTCGAATTCTTTTATAATAAGAAGATTGATGTTACGCTTGGTTTAGTTTGCCCCTCAATCTTTTGCGATAACCCTAAAGCTTATAATGAATTTCAAAAATCTG
The DNA here is from genome assembly GCA_014729315.1 of Promethearchaeota archaeon. Next base: position 637 of record WJKD01000517.1, read on the forward strand.
AAATTCAGATTATTATTGATCAGTTAAATAAATTAGAAAAAGAGGGAAAACTTAATTGGGCTAATAAAGTGTTACGAGACTTCTTAAAAATCTATACTTTTGGTAATTTTTCTCATAGAGGAGATTGTTGGGCAGGGAAGAAGCAAGTTATCATTAACTCTGATGGACAAGTGTTTCCGTGCATATCTGAGAGCTATCTAACATCTAATAATTATGGAAATATTAAGGAAGAGCGATTTAAAAAGATATTAAAAAGATTGGAAAACTTTTCTTGCTCGCTTCCGCCCAATTCTGCGTGTTGGGATCATTTCCTATGGGATCGCTTAGCTAAGAAAATTGAAAAAGGTGAGTAATACGAAACCTGATACTATTTCAATTGTTGCTCCAACTCACAATCGAGTAAAAATGCTCAAGAGATTATTGAAGTCAATAGAAAATTTGGCTTCTGCTCCAAAAGAAGTTATAATCGTAAACGACGGTTCTACTGATCACACTTCGGAATTTCTGGAAAAATGGCAAAGAAATAGGCATTCTTTTATACCTATAAAATTCAATTTACCCTTTTCGAGAGGTCCCAGTGTCGCACGAAATATAGGCATACAATTAGCAAGTTCAGATGCTATTGCTTTTACAGACGACGATTGCATCGTTGCTTCTTCTTGGTTAAAGGCTATAAAAAAGTCGCAATTTTGGGAATATAAAAAAATAGCGGGTATTGGTGGACGAGTGTTTCATTTTAGAAAAGATGTAATAAGCGAGTATTATTCATATCATCGCATCTTAGAACCTCCTAAATATAACCAATATTTAGTTACAGCAAATGCTTGCTATTTAAGGAAAGCGCTTTTTGATGTTAATGGATTTGACGAATCCCATAGATATCCTGGTGGCGAAGACAATGGGCTTAGTTTCAAATTGGCAAATCAAGGCTATCAATTTGGCTTCGAAAAGAATATGATTGTATTCCACGATTATCGCACTTCATTACTTTCGTTTTTTAAGACTTTCTTTAGATATGGAAAAGGATGTGCGGAAATTTCGTATAAATATCTTAAACAAAAATCATCATCAAAAATGAGGAGTTAAATTGACTTTATTTGAGATTTTGATAAATTCGGAAATAACCGAACCTGGTTGGAATTATCAAACTTTAAGACCACCACTCAGTTTCAAGGAAATTATTATAGATATCAATTATCAATGGTTTTCCTATTGTAAGAGTAAAATAAGTTTTTTCAAAAGAATTAAATTTTTAGTATTACGTATTTTTCAGAGGGTTGCCTATAATTTAGGATGGATTTTGATAACAAAGAGATGCAAAAAAGTTGCGGAGGTGGATAGCGAATGAATAGGTTCATGTTAAATAATGCTAAAGATACTTACCAATTAATCATGAATAGTTATTTTAGTAGATATGATCTTGGTAGCGAATGGGCTTTACTTATGAAATATATAAAAGACTTTAAAACGAAAATTGGACGAGAACCGTTTATATTTGAACTAATTGTTAGAATATTAAGGAATTTAAACGATTCGATTAAAAATCAAGTTCTGGATGTTTTATATCAAAAAGATAATCAATGGTTTTTTCATACCGGGCAATATCTCTTATATAATTTCTCTCAATGGATTGAAAATTTTGATTTTAGGAATGAAAGATCTTTAGAAGAGTTTTCGCTACTTTGGTGGAGCAAGTTCTTGGAATTTGAACTTAACGGATGGAGGAGTAAAAAAACACTATCTTACCCTAAAAAAATCCTTTTAGAACTTACTAATAACTGTAATTTAAATTGTGTAATGTGTGGAATTGGTAAAGAACCTTATGATCTGGAAAAAGATATGTCTATAAAATTGCTTGAATCTCTGTCGGAGACTGTTCTTCCTAAAGCAGAATTAATTAGACTAAATGGCTTAGGTGAATCTACGATCTCTTCGTCATTTCTCGATTATATAAATATCTTGAGCGAAATTCCCGCTCAATTAGAGATCGTGACAAACTTGACTTCTGCGAATAGTCAAATCTGGAATATATTATTAGAAAAAAATACTAATTTTTTAATATCATGTGATGCAACTTCTGCCCAATTATTCGAATCAATACGCAGAGGTGCTCATTTTAAAATTTTTAGGAAAAATTTGCGATATATTGGAAAGAATGTCTCAAATCCTCCCCAAGCGCAGTTAATTTTTACCCTCATGGAATTAAATATCAAAGAAATTAAAAAAACAGTCGAATTTGCTGCTGAGATGGGCTTAGGGGGAGTTATCGTAAATGTTGTTAAATCAGATTCCAGCGAATATGGATGGGTTAGCCAGAACATAGATAAAATAAAAATGGAGTTTGAACAAGCTCATGTTATGGCAAGGTCCAGAAATATTGCTCTGAAATTGCCTGATCATGTCGGTAAATTTGCTATTCACGAAGGTATATCAAACCTATCTTGCCAATTTCAATGCGATAACCCATGGAATGAAGTATATGTTAGATATAACGGAGATCTCACCGCTTGTAATATGTTAAATCCCTATCTCTATGGGAATTGCGTAGA
>WJKD01000518.1 GCA_014729315.1 Promethearchaeota archaeon
ACCCTGACCGCCCAGCGCTGGGGCGACATGCGCCACAATGTGACCGAAGTCTGGTCACCCCTGCAACAGGAAATGTTTAATAATCAAAAGGAAATTGAAGAACAGGCACTTTCACTGCATAAAAAAAATCCGCAAAAAGCGAAAACCTTTTTAACGGATTACAGCATAAAATTGGGCACCACCGTTGTCCAAAAAGCCTGGGATTTGGGGGATATGTTGTGGACGCGGTATGATGAGAAATTTTAACAAATTTACACGCAGCCTCCGACAATTTTGGAGGCTGCGTTTTACTTTTACATCGAATTATTTTAGCAACGCTACTTTCCGAACAGCTACAAAATCATTTGCTTTCATTCGAACTATATATAATCCTGATGGAACAACGTTCATATTATCATCTGTACCATCCCAATTTACCTGATAAGAGCCAGCAGAACATCTCTCATTCACAAGCGATTTTACCCTCTGTCCAACTAAATTAAAAATCTCTATCCCAACATGTGATTTTTCAGCGATTTGATATTTAATCGTTGTTGTTGAATTGAAGGGATTGGGATAGTTTTGGGAGAGAGCAAATTTTTCTACAAAGTTCGCTGAATTTATTAGCTTTATTTCTTTATTAATATTTTCATAAAATATACCATTCTGAAAGACATTTTTTAATATCAAATTATTGCCGGAAATTTCATTTTCATGTCTTCGGATGTCGAAAATTATGCTAAAAACTTCTTCATTTATCGGCTCTGCACTGGCAATAGCTACTCGGAGAATACCACTATTAAAGTCATAGATAATTTCCTGCTTATTCTGCTTTCTGTTTTGATCAATTTGTACTACATTCCAATCTTCTGAAATACCAGCTATTTCTAATTGCAATGAATATACATCTAAAAGGTCCCGAAAGCTTAAGTCGATTTTCCCCTGTTTGTCCTCATAATTCAAATCTGTTATATCAACCATTAAATCAGTATCTTGTTTGTTCAAATTAAGGCTTTTGATCTCAGTATATCTACCATCAACATCTCCAATTGCAATCGCATGAAAATCCTGGTTTACGAATCCTCTGTCTAAATTTGAAAGGGTCAGTTTTCTAGGAGCAGAAAACCAATTAAGGCTATCTATCCGAAAAGCATTCGGCACGAATGTCCAACTGGAATCTATAGGAAAATTTGGGAGGAGATATATGCAATATCTTAAAATATATGATGCATCCAACGCTGATATTGTGCTATCACCAGATACATCTGCCGCTATTTTTTGATAAGGCGAAAGTTTTTCTTTTTTTGCCAGATGACGTAGTATTAAAGATGCATCGTTGGAATTAACATATGAATGTTTATCATCAGTATTTTTAATTGGTTTTAAGTGAATATTTTGCCCACATAAATCACAAAACTTGTAGCAGCCTAAACTATCAGTTAACGTCTTATCCTGTACTAAATCAGTTTTCAAAATTATCTCCAAATTATCCATGTCTGAAGACTGAAAATCAGAAAAATAACCCACTCTGCCAGATAAACAACAGCTATCACCTATTACTTGAAAATATCCATCTTCAGTAACCGGATTTGGAGATCCTTCATTAAATTTTACTGAATCAAAGCTAATTGCCGAGTAGCTATTCATCGCTCCAAACACATCCAATTCCAGTTTCAATAATTCACCATTTCCACTAAGCGGTGTGCTTCCTGCCATAATTATATCAATTTTACCAGTTTCTGAGTTAATTTCAGGACATAACCAATTTGACGTGACTGTCCCTTCAGAACTTACATTAACTATTTCCAAAACTTGTGGATTATAGCTTAGATACAATTCCGCACTATATATATTCGCATAGGTAACATCGCTGATATAGATCGGGATTTCTTTTTTTTCACCCGAAATTCCAGTATAATTATCGATCCATATTTTTATTGACTCCTGTTTTGGAGCAAAATAGCGAAAAAAAGCCCAACCTGTTGTATTATCATTGCTAGCTGATAAAATTACAGAGCGACGTGTCCCATCTTTTTCTTCCAATTGTGATTTATACGAGATTTGATATTGATCAATGAATAAGCTGGATATTTTCTGGTAGGTCGCGCTTAGTGAATCTAAATCGTTTACTGGAAAGTAATCTCCCCCTGTGCTATCGGCAATTTCTTCAAAAATTTTGATATCTTTACTTTTATATGCCTGAGCACCAACTATGTAAATCTGTGTGTTATTTAATTGAGCATAATTTATTAATTCCATTTTAGTTGTATCACTTGCGGTATCTTTTTCGTCGGTAATTGCTAATACTGCTTTCATGCCGCTTTGATTCTCTAAAAGATTTGTTGCTACATACATTGCATCGTATAGAGCTGACTTGGCATGAGCCATACCCGCTTTTTCTATTTTCTCTTCCAGCAAATCTCGATCGGAAGTAAGATCTTGAATTACAATAACTGAACTTGAAAACAAAATAATTGCGGTGCTATCTTGATTCCTCATTTGATCTACAAATGCTAGCGCTGCTGATTTAAGAATCTCCTTTTCCTCTTTCATGCTATCACTGAAATCTAAAACAAGGACAGCATTAATGTTTTTTTGATCCGTTTTTATTGATTGCGCCTTGTGCCGAATTCCTTCTTCCCTAATATCGTAATTTCCTCTATTTAAGTCAGATATTATATGATTATTACAATCCCTAACCTCTAGTAAGCATTCGATCAAGGGAAAACTCGAAATATTTACATTACGAATTTTTAGGGATATTTCATCGTTCCTCTTAGGTCTCATTTTAAAGATGGAATCACCTGCAACACACCATAAGCAACCACCATAGAACGCCAGCCCCTGTGGATTTTTACCAGGAGTCAAATAATAATCATCAATTTTCTTTTGATCATTCAGTTTGTAAATTAATCCACAAGTTTCATTAGCTACCCAAAAAATATTTTCCTGATTACTCCAAGTAAGCCCTGTTATCTTTGAATCAGGCTCTATTTCGATTTTCACAGAATCGACGATTTTATTTGCTCGCAATTCATAAATCTGACCAGAATTGTACCCTGAAATCCAGAAATGCGAATCTACCAATGCCAGACCAAATGGCGAATCAAAAAAAAGAGGATATCTTATATGTTCAATATCCAAATATAAATATACAATATCTCTATTTTTATGATCTAAATAGGCAATGAAATTTGTGTCTTTCACATATTCAATGCCACAAGGTGATGAATTTTGAGTCGCAATAGTATCAATAATTTCACTATCCATATTCATTCGGTGTATCATCTCATTAGAGGCATCGCTTAATAGCATAATATCATCTCTGATTGCTATACCTTTGTACATCTCTAACGATGTCTTAAGAGTACTTACAACCTCAAACTCTTTTAAATCTGCTATTTTAATGCAGATATCATCCAAATATGCTCCTTCAAATTCCTCACTGTTTTCTTCGTCACTGTAAAAAGCGAACGCAATCCACACTTCGGATTTTCCTGTTAGGCTTGTATTTTTTGCAATATCTGCTAAATTGAATATAAATTTCTTCCAATCCGTCTGTCCGCTTATACCCCGTCCGTAAAAATTCTCACCGTCCTCCGAAGCCATCCAGAATAAATAATCGTGATCGAGCTCGCTCTCAAGCCAAAAATTGAAAGTTACTATCGCCCAATTAATTTCGCTAAGATCGATTGGACCATATATAAACCAGGAATTACAAAAATTCGGATAATGCCTGTTCGGGATATAATTACTCTGATCACTTCCGACGCACCAAAGACTGTGATCTGGACTATTCGATCTTGTGCTCGTTGCGCCCCAGCTTGCCGCGTCAGAAAAACCATCGTAAGTTTGCCAATGTTCGTAGGAAAAAGATTCAAAATCTTCATCAACAATTGTCGTCGGGATACTTAACGGCGAAAAACTCTGAGTCTTACCATTTTCAATTCGTTGCGTAAGATTTATTTCAACATCAACAAGTTCAACTTCCTTCGGAGTTCGTTTCTGCAAATTCCTTCTCGTTTCCGCTGTCTTCTTAATCTTTATATTCATCGTCGGTGTTGACTTCACAGTCCATTCCGACTCGTCTTGCCCCCTTACAACTGCTATAACAAATGTGACAATAACTGAAATTAAAATTATTGTACGTTTCATTTGTTAACCTCTTATAATAAATGAGTATTATTTTATTTTTCTTGTTAAAAATGCAACAATTGCAGCCAAAAATGTATATCCTAGAATTGCTTCTGAGCTTTGCAAAAATTTGCCCCAAAAGCCTCGCGGTACATGAACTTCGGAGCCCAGAGACGTTATTGATACAATACTATAATAGAAACAATGACCGAAACGACATATAATATTTAATTCTTCTTGTCTCTCTTTAATTTCTACCAAATCAAAAATCCAGAATAAAAGACTCCAAATTAGAATAATTATAAAAGTAGCTAAAATGAGCTTCCATATTTTTACGCCATATCCAAAACCCCATTGAAGGAGATATCTCCAAATTAATTTTAGCAAATAAACAATAAAATAATAAATGCTTCTAAATGTATTTTTTGGCGAGATAAATAATTCTTTGAATCCTAATTCGAATGGTATTTTTATATTGCGAAATAATTCATACCATACTATTTTTGTTCTTTCGCAATTTATCTCATAGTATATCTCAATTGCTTCATCCGTAAAACCTTTTGTATAAAGAAAGTTTTCAAATTGTTTAAATAACGTTATTATATACAAACTACAAGAACTATAAATATTATA
>WJKD01000050.1 GCA_014729315.1 Promethearchaeota archaeon
CTTGTATTATACGTAATTAGAGCAAGAAAAAGAATCAAACTGGCAAAAAAGTTAGCGAAAGAAAAGGAAAATGCTGAATCGGAAGAAGTAATTGAAGAACAAATTCAAGAAAAGACAGAAAAACAAAGTGAAAAGGAGCCCGAAAAAGAATCTATAAAAAAACAAGAAAAAAAACCAGAAGCATAAATTTTATTTATCCCTCTATTATTTTATCCCTTTTTCTTAATTGTTCTTTCTTAAAGATCAATAATCGCAAACGAGATTAGGTTGGTGTAAAATTTCGCAAGATTTCGTCTTTTGATAATATTCGTTTGATCCTCGTATTCAAATTGGAGATCTTCTATTTCTCTTACCAACTTTCCAATGGTTTTTTCAATAAATCTGATATTTTCCTCTAATCTTTCTGCTTTTTCGAGTCGTTCCTGCTTTTTTTCTTCGTCCGTGAGCGTATTAATGTTTCGCATTTGACGCTCGGTAGGTCTTTGCGAAATTTTCTTTTCTAGCTTTTGTTTCTGATTTTGAAGTTTAAGAATTAGGACATTTTGTTTGTATTCATGTAGTTTTCTCTTCTTTTTGAGCTCTTTACTCACTATTTTGTCGTTTAATCTGATAATTTCCTTTTTCCAAATTGAAGTTTTAGTTTTAACCATATTCTTAGCTCTTTTTCTAAGATTATTGACTAAATTGGCGTCATACTTATTGTTTTTTGTATTCTTATTTGGAAAGCATATCAATTCGAAACCATCCTCAATATCTAAAATCAAATCTGCTAAATCATTATATTGATTACCTTGAGAATCTATTAATACAGGAATGATTTGATATTCTACAATAAATCCTTGAAACTTTACATTAAACACGAATAAGTAAAGGTGTTTGAGATTTTTATTTTTCTTATTAATATCTCCATTTGATTTATCTTTGTTCAATACGAAACGAGTGAATCTACCTTGAAATTCTGCATCTAAGCAGAAATGAATTATCTCATCTATGAGAGGGTGTCCTAAGGCAAAAAAATCAATCTCTTCTTTTTGTTTAGCTAATTCTAAATTAAAAGTACCCTCGTATTCTCGCGGTACTTGAAATCGCACGCGTTCCAAAAAAGCATCTTTCAATGTTATTTTTGTCTTTTCGTCAGATAGATGATTTTCCAGATCGCTTGATAATTTGGGATGTTGAATGGTTCCATATTTCTGGTTTTCCAAACCTAAGAAATATTCTGTAAAAAGTAATATTTCATTGTGAGTCAACTTCACATCATTACAAGTTGCGTAATATGACATTAATCCGTCCATCTGAAAGGATTTTTCATCGATTAAAAGGTCATCTAATTGCATTTCAAGCTCCCGCGCTTTTTTAATTTGTTCGTCTAGATTTCTATAAAATTGGTTTAGATTTTTTCTTTTTTCTGTTTGCTCCGAGAATATAAGATTTCTAAAATCTTTTTCAATCTTTCCTATAATCGGTTCTAACACTCCAATTGATTCTTCAAACAAATCTATTCGCTTATTAAGCGCAAAAACGATGTCAGTTTCAATAGTTCCTTCCATAAAAAAGTTATAAATATAAATATTCTGCGAAGCTTGTCCTATCCTATCTAATCTTCCAATTCTCTGCTCGAGCTTCATAGGATTCCATGGTAAATCGTAATTAATAAGAACCCTACAAAATTGAAAATTCCTCCCTTCACCCCCAATTTCTGTTGAAAGAAGGATCGAAAACTTATCGCTGTCTCTAAAACGCTTGACTGCTTGAGCTTTTTGCCCTTTGTCCATTTGTCCATAGAATGTTTCCACGTAATACTCGTCGCTTAGTGATTCAATCGTTCTTTTAAGATAAGTTAATGTATCAACAAACTGTGTGAAAAGCAAAATTTTCTCCTCTGGATTATTTTGATGTACCTTGTTTAATAAATCAATTAAACTCTGTGCTTTAGAATCGTATTTGAGACTCGTCAATTTGGTGCGAAATTCTTTTAATACTTTCTCTCGGTTTAAGAGGTTTATTGAGGTTTTTTGGTTATCTTTATTAGCTTGAAGTGGATACTCGCCTCCGTGACCATTATCGATAAATTCATCTTCCAATTCCGATTCGAAGTATTCAGGCTCGTTTTCCTCAATAAGTTCTAATTGCTTATTTAAATCTTTTAATCGAGTTATCTCTTCCAATCTACGCTCAATACTCTTAAGGAAGGCGTGTTTTGAACTGGTGAGAAGTTTTTGTAAAGTAGTAATAACAAATCCTAAACCTGTGTTTTTGCTATCAATGGCTGAATTATAAATTTTTGCTAAATATAGCCGGATTTCGTTATATAGATCTAATTCTTCTGGTTTTGGATGCACCATTATCGTTTTTACAATTCGATTATTAATAATTTCGTCTGTAAACACATTCTTTTTACGGTTACGGATGAGATATTTCGATAAGGTGTGGTCTTTCTCGATTTTTTTTATTAAATTTGATTTAAACGATTTATTTTCAATTTGTTTGATAATTTTTTGAGTACTATCATTCTTATCTACATATTCAAGATTTTTAAGGAGTTTTATAGTGTTTTTTAGCTCAAAAGTATTCAATTTCTCTAATTGATTAATATTTTTCCGTAAGAGACTAATAAAGGGCATATTTTTACGAAAGTGTTCAAAATCAGAAAAATTATTAAATGCCTCTGGATGAATTAATTCGATAAGAGAGAATAATTCGAAGGAATGCAATTGAAGGGGAGTAGCGGTTAATAGGAGTAAACTTTCGCAATTTTGGCTAAGATTCCTCGCTAAGGTGTAGTTCAAAGTTTCTCTATAATTTCCAGTTGATGCGTTTAAAAGATACCGCCTTAGATGATGTGCCTCGTCGAAAATAACAATATCCCAGGAAATCTGAGAAAGTAGATTAATATATTTGCGATTTCTGGCAAATTGAAGAGAACAAATAATTAAGTTATCGTAATAAAATGGATTTTTAAGTACCACGGGATTGGTTTTTGTCTTCTTCTTAAGTTTTTTAATTTTTTTCCCATCGTATATTTTGAATTGTAAATTGAATTTATTTCTCATTTCGAACTTCCATTGTCTTACAAGCGTTGCGGGGACAATTATTAATATACGTTCCGCGATATTTCGAGCGATCATCTCTTTTAGATAGATACCCGCCTCTATGGTTTTTCCTAATCCCACCTCGTCTGCTAAAATGACTCGAGGAAAGTACTCCTCGCTTAGGCGATGGGTTACATTGATCTGGTGAGGCATCAAAGTCAATCTAGAATTGGTAATACACTTTATTTGGTAGGACGAGTAGTAAGAATAGAAAAGGTGAGCCCAATATTTTAGTAAAAATTCTTTAGGAGTACTTAGTTCTCCAAATTTTATTATCTCCTTTGCCCTAGGTTTTAACTCAGTTTTAATCTCTGATTCTAAGACTTGATCTCGATTTCCGTTAGAATAGATTACTTCGTAGGAAAGTATTCCGTCTTGGATTTCAAACTGGGAGGAATTGACAATAGCTCTTCCGCTATTCGTAAGAATTTCGTCATTTACTTCAAATATTTTATGAATTAAATCAATGGGATGGATAATCTTTACAATGTTGTTTTCGAAACGGACTTTATATTTTGTGATAAAGAAAGAGTCTACATCGTCTAGTTTCTTGGAAACAGGGATCTCTATTTCCTTAATTATTTTTCCATATCCCAACTCGTCATTAAGTCGATAATATACGAAATTATGAACGCTAAACTCTTGCCCACGACAATAGGTATTGAAACATTTAGAATGTTTGGTTTTGAGTTCTTTTCCACAAAAACGACAGTTATAATTCAATGGGTTAATTCCTAAAACCTAAAACTTTTTACTTAAGAGATTTGTAATATTATAAATAAGAGTTTTAGTTTAATTTTATGTTTATAGTTAAAAAGTGATTATCAATGGTCGAAATCGAAATAGATCCTACTTTTATTGGAAAAAATAAAGATTTCTCGTTTGAAGTTCCTCAAGAATTATTTAAGTTATCTCTACCTGAAGAAAAGATCGACAGAAAAACGGCTATGACTTTTAGCAAATTCTTAAGAGGAACTTTTAAAGGTTTTCAAAAAGCTCGTAAGACTAAGTATGGAAACGAGAATAATACTAAGAAAAACACAGATAATAAGTTCTGGGTTGGATTTGAGAAAAAAGCTAAGGAACTCGAAATAGACTTGATTGGTTATACTCCACTTCTCGAAGAATTCATTTTTTATAATTTAGAGGTCTATGGTAAAAACGCCATAGTGTTGGGTATGGAAATGAAATGGGATCAAATTAAAAAGGCTCCAAGCGTTCATTGCGAGATAGAATGTTTTCGGGTGTATTACCAACTGGGCGAAGCAACACTAAAGCTAACAGAATTCTTAAAAGAGCGAGGGTATAAAAGCGAAGCCCATCATCCTTTTGGGGGTAAAATGCTATTCCCTCCTCACGCTGTAGCCGCAAAATTAGGAATAATGGGAAGAAACGGTTTAGTGATAACACCAGAATTTGGACCACGACAAAGATGGAGTATTATTACCACGGATGCTGAAATTCCAAATAGAGGCGATGCTGATTTTACAGACATGAAAGAATTTTGCGAAAAATGTGGCTTATGCGTGAGAAATTGTAAAGGAAATTCTCCTTTAGAGCAACCCTTAAGAAAGGAATGGGGGCAAATTACTCATATTGATCGTTCTAAGTGTATTCAAAGTATATTGGACAATAATTATTGTTCCGTTTGTTTGAAAGTCTGTCCTCAAGGACGGAAGTAAGCGAGTATCTTTTCTTTCATAGAATTTTCTTTAAACTCACTACGGATTATTATAAAATGTAATTATCTTTTGTAATGAATAAATTAAAAATTAAAAAATTGTTTATTCACTTAAGAATGTGGAAAATATTATCTGATTTCATTAAACTTTAAAATTGTTAATAAAATGTCAAAGACACTTCGAAGTAGCGTTTTGGTTGTTGGTGGAGGAGTTGCCGGGATCCAGACATCGCTTGATTTAACAGAGTTAGGATTTAAAGTATATTTAGTTGAGAAAAAGCCTACGATTGGAGGGACAATGGCTCAATTAGATAAGACATTCCCAACCCTCGATTGCAGTCTCTGTATCCTCGCACCAAAAATGGTGGAAGTCTATCGAAACCCAAATATTGAATTATTAACGTATTCTGAAGTCAAAAACATTGGAGGTAAACCAGGCGACTATAAAATCGACGTAATTAAAAAACCAAGGTACATAAAAGAAGAGGCGTGCAAAGGATGCGGAGATTGTGCGGAAATTTGTCCCGTTCGGGGCATTCCGAGCGAATTTGACGCCCATTTAAGAAATCATGCCGCCTCTCATATTTCGTTTCCCTCTTCAGTTCCACCTGTGTACTTAATAGATGACGACAAATGTTTATACTTAAATCATGGAATCTGCGGTTTATGTGCGAAGGCGTGTAGCGCAAAGGCAATTGATTTTTCTCAAAAACCTGAATCTATTGAACTCAATGTTGGAGCGATTGTAATTGCTACGGGCTATGAACAAGAATATCCAGAATACTATTCTAGGTTGGCGGGTGATAATCCAAATGTGTTATCCAGTATGCAGTTTGAGAGGTTACTTTCTGCAAATGGTCCAACGGGAGGAGAATTGATCAGATTAACTGATAAAAAACATCCTCATAAAATTGCGTTCTTACAATGCGTTGGTTCGAGGGATTTTCATCATCCAGAATGCAAGAAATATTGCTCGTCTATTTGTTGCATGTCGTCTGCCAAGCAAGCTATAATTGCTTGTGAACACGCACCTGGAACTGAATGCTATATATTTAATACAGAAATTAGAGCTAAAGGTAAAAATTTTTACGAATTTATTGTTAAAAGTAAGGAAGAATACGGAGTAAAATACATTAATGGAAAAGTAGGGAATGTAAAAGAAAATCCGCAAAATGGAAAATTAATATTATCTTACGAAGATATTGATCATGGGAAAGTGCAATCTGACGATTACGATTTGGTCGTTTTAGCCAGCGCCCTTTTTCCTAATAATTCATATTACGAATTTTTAGATAATTTAAATGTGGAGCATAACATTCTAGGCTATATTACCGACGAGGGAATTAAGGATTGCGAAAACCGAAACATCTTTTTCACGGGGTATTCTAAAAAACCCAAAGATATTCCCGTGTCTGTTGCTGAAGGTTCCTCTTGCGCGGCGAAAATAAGTGAAAAGTTATACCCCGTCAGATTTCAAAATATTAAGCAACCGGAATTTCCTCCAGAAAAAGAGGTAGGAATGGACGATGACCCGCGCGTTGGAGTCTTAATTTGCCAATGCGGCATTAACATCGCCGGAACAGTTGATACTGCTGAAGTTGTAGAATATGTAAAAGAATTGCCATACGTAGCACATTGTGAGGAAAACATGTATTCATGTAGTTCCGACTCGCAGGCTCAGATTAAGGAGATGATAGAAAAATATGATCTTAATAGGTTTATAGTTGCGTCTTGTACTCCCAGAACTCACGAACCTTTGTTCCAGAATACCTTACGAGAAGCGGGATTAAATCCATTTTTGTTCGAATTGGTAAATATAAGAGATCAAAACTCATGGGTACATCAAAAAGAACCCGAAAAAGCCACTCAAAAAGCGAAGGATCTAATACGAATGTATCTGGCAAAAGTAGTCAATTTAAAACCCTTAGAAAGAATAAAGGTTAAAGTCAAACAATCTTGCTTGGTGATTGGAGGAGGAATTGCTGGGATCACTGCCGCTCATAATCTTGCGGTACAAGGCTTTGAAGTGCATATCGTTGACACAAAATCGAACCTAGGGGGAAATGCCATCGATTTTGTCAACCTGTACAATATCCATATCACAACAAAAGACATACTAAAAGAAATCAACGATTTAAAAACAACTTCTGACGTACACATACATTTAAACTCTAAAATTGTTGATATAAACGGTTTCGTAGGAAATTATAAAGTTAAAGTAAAAAACCTAAAAGACGACTCACTCAAAGAAGAATTCCAAGTAGGCACTATTATTGTTTCAACGGGAACGAGTCAAGCAAAGACGAAAAGGTGGAATAATTTAAGCTCACAGTATCCAGATCGTATCCTTACTCAACACGAATTAGAAGCTAAGAGCGATACAGAAGTTCCTGGGTTTAAAGACGCAACGATAATTTTGTGTGTTGACCAAAGAGCAAACGAATTTAATCAAGGGAATGACATTAAACCGTATTGTTCCAATATTTGTTGTGTGGTCGCATTAAAGAATATCGAGAAATTATTAAGAGTCAATCCTGATGCGCACATTCACGTATTATATCGCGAACTTCAATTTTCGGACTTAAGCGCAGAATCTTTATGGCGAGATTTAAGAAGATATGTCACATTCGAAAGGTATCGTTCCATAGATGATATCAAAATTTCTAATACGAAAGGAAGATTTCACATTAAATATCCAAATATTGGTGCTGATTGCGAATTGGAATATGACTCGGATCTACTGGTGTTAGCAACTCCAGAAATTCCCGCAAAAGGGACTGAAGAACTCGCAAAAATGCTGAAAGTTCCTACAACAAAGGATGGTTTCTTTTTAGAAGCTCACGTTAAATTGCGACCGATTGATTTTGCTACGGAAGGAATATTCTTGTGCGGCGGAGCACATTGGCCGAAATGGATTGACGAAAGCATTACACAAGCTTACGGCGCAGCAGGTAGAGCTGCAATTTTAATGGCCAGAGGTGAAGTGGAAACGGAAGGGATAACTTCCTATGTGAACGAGGAAAAGTGCATTGGATGCGGAAGGTGCGCCGAGATTTGTCCTTATAACGCGATTGAGATGGTTGATTATGGAGTAAAACATGTTGGACTGTACACTTTATACGAACAAAAAGCACATGTGATTAGCGCGGTGTGCAAAGGATGTGGTGCCTGTGCAGCAGAATGTCCTCTAAGCGCAATAGATCAAAAGCACTTCAGTAAATATCAAATAAATAAACAAATTGAATTATTACTTGGAATAGACTTAAAAGCGTGTGAAAAAAATTAACGAAGAGATGTACAAATATTGTCAGAATCAAAAAATAAAAAATTAGATAACGAATTTGAGCCGGAGATTTTAGTATTTTGTTGTAATTGGTGCTCGTATGCAGGAGCAGATTTAGCGGGAGTGTCCCGATTTCAATACCCTCCGAATATAAGAATTATTAGAGTTATGTGTTCGGGTAGAGTACAACCCACTTTTATACTAAACGCTTTTAAACATGGTATTGACGGAGTACTCGTTACTGGTTGCCACATTGGAGATTGTCATTATATTTCGGGAAACGAACATGCACAAGTGAGGATGGAACATTTAAAAAAATTATTAAAAAAGATAGGGATCAATGAGGATAGGTTTAGATTACACTGGATTTCTGCGAGTGAAGGAAAGCAATTCGCCGAATTGATTACAGATTTTACAGATACGATTAAAAGTATTGGAGAATCTCCCATTCCAAAAAAATTAGGATTAATTAAATTTCAAACCGAAAAAAGATAATGTATGAGAAAAAAATTGATTAATATGACCGAGTCTGAATTTAATGAAAGCTTAACAGAGGACGTAAAGACTTTTAAGGATCTAAAAGAAGAAATAATAGATTCGGGAGAATGTTGCTCTTGTGGTGCTTGTGTTGCCTATTGTGAAAGTCAAAGCTTCGATGTTATTGATATGTACGAAGATATCCCACAGTTTAAATCCAGTAAAAACGAAGAAAATTGTACAGAATGCGGATTATGCTATTTTATTTGCCCGCAAACTGAGCCATTACTCGATCTAATAATGAATAAAAACAAAGCAAGAGACGAATTAGGTCAAGTGTTAGAAGTAATAGCAGCAAAAACTAGCGATAAAGCCATCGCAGAAGTGGGCCAGGATGGTGGAATCATTACCACAATTCTTAATTACTTATTTTTAAGTAATAAAATTGACGCCGCTATCGTTTCTGAACACGATGAAAGTATGAAACCAATTCCAAAGATTATATTTGACAGAGATGAGTTATTAAAATCAGCTGGAACACGTTATACAATCTCACCTAATATTCTTGCCCTTAAAGAAATTTACAACCTATCTTCTGATATAATGAAACAGAAAGAAATTTACGATATAGATCAGCTTCGGGTTGCTTTTGTGGGTACGCCTTGCCAATGCAGAGCGATTGATAAAATGAAATATCTAAGTGTAAAACCTGCTCACGTGATAAAATATGTAATCGGGCTATTTTGTTTCGAAAACTTTTATTACGAGAAACTTGTCGATACGATAAAAAAAGAAACAGATTTAGCACCTTCGAAAATAAAAAAAACGGTGATAAAGAAGAACTTTTTTGTAATCGATGAAAATGAGGAAAAATTCGAGATTAATATAAAGAAGTTTGACGAATGCGTCAGAGACCACTGTCATATCTGCGACGAATTCACAGCAAAATACACAGATGTGAGCGTAGGTGCCTCGGGAGCCCCAGAAGGATACTCTATTGTGCTAGTAAGAACAAAAAAGGGATCCGATTTGATGAGAGTCCTTCTTTCTTTAGGATATATCGAGGAATATCTCGTGCCTGCGGGCAAGAAACTAGATTGGAAACAAAAGAAATTAGATTTATATCGAAAAATGATTTCCTATAAGACAAAATAGTCTTGTATTAAGCGCTTAATCTTGTTTAAAAATTCTTTACTTCTAAACCCTAATTTTTAAGACTCCTCAGAAAAACCATTTAACTTTAAATTAATGTCTAGTGTATTATTAGTAACTTTAAAAATTTCGAAATGAAAACGGAAAAACCTCATTTGATTATGTATCGCCGAACATAACGCCGAATCTTATTCGGATTAAGAATTAAAGATATAAACGTTCAATTTCTATATTAAAATGAGGTTTAAAAAATATTCATATACAATAAAAGTTGAACAAAATGACTGAAACGAAAGATATACCAATTCCTGATAAAGTTAAGGGATTTTCACAGATAAGGTTAGATGTTGATCTAACTACGGGAAATATAAGCGAATCTACATTATCGGACGAATTCTGCAGAGATTGGATTGGTGGCTACGGATTTTAAATCGTATATAACGGTTTAACTGGAATTGGCGCCAAGGTTCTCTGGGACGAACTAGAACCAGGTGTAGATCCACTTAGTCCAGATAATGTCTTTGTATATGCTCATGGTCCATTCCCAGGAACGATTTTACCAACAAGTTCGAAATATGGAGTATTTGCTAAGTCTCCATTAACAGGCATGTTTGGAATGGCGATCTCTTCAGGGAGCGTAGCTGCGCAAGCGCGCCGTGCTGGAATAAATATGATCGTCTTTAAGGGCAAAGCACCCGAATTGTCATATTTCGTAGTAGACGATGACGATAGATATTTAGTGCCTTGCAAAGACTTTTTGGGAGGAGTAGGTTGTTGGGATACTGAAGAATTACTAAGAGAGGAATTTCAAGATCAAAGACTTGCTGTAATGGCTATTGGACCCGCGGGAGAACGAATGAGTAGAATGGCATGTATTACTAATGATCGGAATCGTCAGGCTGGAAGAACAGGTATGGGAGCAGTAATGGGTTCCAAAAATATAAAAGCAATAGCATTTCGGGGTACAAAACCAATAAATGTAGCTGAACCGGTAGAGTTTTACAAACTCGCTAAAAAACTCATTAAGGTGGCAAATGGACCTGCGACCGCTAAATATCGAGACTTAGGAACACCAGCAGGATTAACAAGTTATAATAAGCTTGGGATGATGCCAACTCATAATTATCGAGAAGGCACATGGGATAAAATCGACGATAATACATTTACTGGAGATACGCTGAATATTGATTGGGTTGTAAAAAAAGTTGCTTGTTCTCAATGTTCTATTGCTTGTGATCACCTTGCTCGGGTTCCAAAAACCCATCCCGACTATCCAAACTTAGTAGCAAGCGTGGATGTAGAGATGTGCTATTCTTTTGGAACGAACACTGGATGTTCGGATTGGCCAACAATTTTTAAATGTATTACTTTATGCGACGATTTAGGTATTGATGCAATTTCCGGAGGAGTTACGGCTTCTATGGCTTGCGAATTATTTGATTTAGGGCTAATCACTGAAAAAGATTTAGGTTATAAACTTCCATTTGGTTCTACAAAAAATTTAGTTAGATTCACCGAAGAGATGATCCTTGGTAAAGGTTTTGCCGGAGAAATATTTGGAGACGGGACAAAAAAAGCGGGAGAACGATTAGAAGAAATGGGCAGAAAAAACGCAGGCTTTTACGGTATGCAAATAAAAGGCTTAGAAATGCCCGCATTTGATCTTCATGGTATGACTTCTTTCGCCGTAGGTGAGAGTGTTTCGATTAGAGGTGCGTGCCACTTAAGAAACGGTGCCTATGGGTTAGACGCTAAAGGCAAATTCGATAGATTCGCATATGACAAACCTACAGAACGAGGTAAATCTATAAAAGAATTAGAAGATATTTACGCTATTATTGATTCATATATAGTCTGCAAATTTACAAGAGGAGTCTACGAAAACGATGCTGAGATGGCTAAAGTGTTTGAACTAGTAACCGGCATACCTGTAACAGACGAATTTATCAACATGAGAGGAGACGCAATAGTTAATCTCTCTAAATGTTTCAATATCAGAGAGGGTTGGACGAGAGCAGATGATCATCCTCCCGATAAATTCTTTAAAGAGGCTCACACTAAAGGACCAGCGAAAGGAGTTACCCTAGAAGAAAAAGGATATCAAAAGCTGCTTAGCGGATATTATAAAGTCAGAGGGTGGGACGAGGAAACAGGAATCCCAACGGATGAAAAACTAAAGGAACTCGGATTAGATTTTGTTATTGGTAATTTAGAACCAGCCAAGAAGAAAGGAGGGAAGAAATAAATGGCAGCAACGAGAAAGAAGCGAATGCATCAGTTTATCGTCGTTGACCCCGAACTCTGTACGGGATGCGAAACATGCGAATCAGTTTGTTCTTTTGTCCACGATGGTCACTTCAATCCAATTAACACTCGAATTCATCGCGTGAGGATTGAACCCGTATTTAATATTGCTTTAGCTTGTCAAAAATGCGAGGACGCTCCATGCATCAAAGCTTGTCCAGAAAAGGCCTTAGATAAGGCGGAAGATGGTTCTATAATCGTAGACGAGGATAAATGTAATGGTTGCGCTTTTTGTATTAGAGCATGTGATTTTGGAGTCATAACGCTTCACATAGAAAGTCAAAAAGCTTTAGTGTGCGATTTATGTGAAGGCATGAAAGAAGAATTTATCGATCCTGAGGTTGGAAAAAGAGAACCCCAATGTATTGCAGTCTGTCCTAAAGAGGCAATCTCCCTAAAGAATGTTGAGCAGATTGGTGAGGAAACTCGTATAGAAGCAGTAAAAAGATTATTCGCTGAACAGCTCGAAGATTACAAATAACTATTAATCCTTTTTTTTTAATTTTTTTATCTAGGTTAAATTTTACGATTGTATCTCTGTGAATGACGAATCAATCTCAACTAAATCTGATTGATCTAAAGTATAAGATATAGATCAAAAAAGATTTAAATATAGATGGTACAATTTGGTTTATTTATTTGGTCAAGTATCATAAAATATACTTTTTATTCGGAAAAAGCTAAATTTTCAAAACGATTGGTTTTTAATAAAATCCACTATTTAATTATCACAGATTATTACATAGTATATTATTAAAACGATTAGAATTAAAAATAAACTATAGAAAAATCCTAAGGAGGTTAGGATTAAAACAAGGTGTAAAATTTGTCTGAAAAACAGACCAATGATACAAATAACGAAGAAGAACCAAGAATCGGTGTGTTTGTCTGTAGATGAGGTGTAAACATAGCAGGAATTCTGGATATACCTAAAATCGTTGAAGCTATAGATAAGATGGAAAGTGTTTGGGCATATGAATATCTAAGTATGTGTACAGAAGGAGGATCGTCCTATATTAAGGAACAGATTGAAGAGCAAAAACTCAACAGGATTGTCGTAGCGGCGTGTACTCCTAAAACGCATCAGCCCGTTTTTCACGCAATTCTATCGGAAGCGGGATTACCCCCGAGATATTTAGAATTTGTGAATATTAGAGAACATTGTAGTTTTGTCCATCAGCATAATCGCGATCAAGCGGATCAAAAGGCCATTGAATTAATCAAAGCCGGGATCGCTCGATCAAAACTTTTGGAAGATGTACCAACCAAAACTGTCCCGGTTACTCCAACGGCACTTGTTGTAGGCGGAGGAATAGCGGGACTTTCAACTGCGATAGATTTAGGTGATGCGGGATTCAAAGTGTATTTAGTAGAGAAAAACACTACCATCGGAGGTCGAATGTCTCAGCTAGATAGAACTTTTCCCACAGATGATTGTTCTATATGAATATTGGGTCCCAAGATGTTAGAAGCAAACCGACATCCTAATATAGAGATTCTTTCTTACAGTGAAGTAGAAAAAGTTGATGGATATATTGGAAATTTTCAAGTAAAAGTGAGAAGAAAAGCTCGATATGTACTCGAAGATAAGTGCACAGGATGCGGTCAATGTACAGATGCGTGTCCTATTTATGTTCCTAATTACTTTGACGAAAATTTATCGGCACGTAAATGTATTGACATCGCATTCGCACAAGCGGTTCCAGCAATCGTTGACATTGCTAGAGATTCGTGTGTAGAGTGTTTTGCGTGCGTTGACTCTTGCGACCAAGAGGCTGTTGATTTTAGTATGCAAGACGAAGTTATAGATCTTGAGGTAGGAACTATTATCGTTGCGACTGGTTGGGATATCTACCAAGGAACTGACTACGGATACGGTACATACGACAATGTGATTACGCAAATACAGTTAGAACGCATTTTAGCTCCTAATGGACCTACATACGGTCACTTGAAGAGACCATCAGATAGAAAGAGACCAGAAAGGATCTTATTTATCAACTGCGTTGGTTCAAGAGATTTGAGAACAAACCAGTATTGTAGCGTCGTTTGCTGTAATCTCTCTGTAAAGAACTCTAAATTAATCATGTCAGAGCATCCAGATTCAGAAATTATTGTGAATTACATTGATATGCGCTGTGCGGGTAAAGATTACGAAGAATACTTTAGAAGAGCGAGAGATGCAGGCATTATTTTCATTAAGGGATTAATTGGCGATATTCAAGAAGACCCCGAAACCAAGAATCTAATTGTTCAATTTGAACCCGTTGGAACGGATTCCGTTGTTCAAATGGAGTTTGATATGGTTATCTTATCGTCCGCTACATTGCCATCTAAAGGAACTGAAGAAATTGCTACAGTCCTCAATATGGAAAAAAGTCCAGATGGATTTCTAAAGGAATATCACGCTCGACTTGATCCAATTAGTACGAAAGTCCCAGGAATCTATTTAGCGGGCTCTTGCCAAGGTCAAAAAGGAATTGACAAAGCAGTGAGTCAAGCTAAGGGAGCTGCTTCGACAGCTGCGATCCCTATGGGAAAAGGAGAATACACGATGGAGTTAATAAGAGCAACGCCTTCTGATGAACGATGTGCAAAATGTTATAAATGCATTGAAGCGTGTCCCTATTCAGCAATATCTGTTAACGAGAAGGGGAATATTGTTGTTGATCTTATTAAATGCAGAGGTTGCGGAACATGCGAAGCAATATGTCCTTCAAAGGCAATTGAGCTTACTTATTATAGAGACGACCAGTATATGGCTTATATTGACGAATTATTACCAATAGAAGATTAAAGAGGTAGAATAAAATGGAAAATGGAGAAATTAAAATTATTGCTTTTCTATGTTGGAAATGAGGATATGGGGGTGCTGACATGGCAGGAACCATAAGAGCACAATATCCCCCCTCTTTAAGAACTGTGTTAGTTCCTTGTACTGGTAGAGTAGGTTCGGATCTAATAATGAGAGCGTTTGGCAGAGGAGCCGATGGAATTATGGTCGTTGGATGATACCCTAAAGAATGCGATTACGAAACTGGAAATTACTTTGCTTATCGCCAGGTAGAATACATAAAAGAAGTTTTGCAATCTATGGGAATTAGCGAGAAGAGAATTGAAATGTCATATTGTAGTGCTGCCGAAGGACAGAAATTTCAAAGAGACGCAACAAACTTCGATAAGCAGATCAGAGAATTAGGTCCCAGTCCATTTACTGCCAGAGCAAACACATCGAAAAAAAAATAAAAATTTGTGGCTAATGATCTCCAGTTAAAAATATTAGAACTGGAGGGAGGAAATGGTAGCACCATTATAACACAAAAAAAATATATTATATGTATTTAAAAAAGAACGTTAGTAAATTAAAAGAATGAAATTAAGGCTACGTAGTAGTTTTAACGTGTAGTAGAATAGACATTCTACATTTATTGAAAAATTTAAAAGAAAAGAGTTGGATACATTGGAAGTTAAAGCCGAATATGTAATTAAAATCGAGGATTTTCCTAAATTATTATCAACTTTACTTAAAGAAAATATCGTAGATAAAATAATAAGTGCCAAAACGAAGGTAAATAGAAAGACTAAAGAAGAGGACCGATTTACTGTGTCCCCTGAGGTCATAGAAAAAGCAGAAGATGTTGAGGGATTTCCTCTTACAAATTTTATAACTTATGGATTTGCAAGAACAGATTCTGCTGCAAAATACTTACATACTTCCGTAAACGGTGCTAAAAAAGAGAGGGTAGGACTCATCGCACGTCCTTGTGACACCCGCGCACTAATCGAATTAGCAAAAATAAGACAAGTAAATCTTGACAATTTATTTATCATAGCTATTGAAGATAGGGGAATGGTTCTAAATGTCGGCCGTTCCTTAAGAAAAGTTAAAGATATTGATCCCACCAAAATTACAAAAGAAAAGATTGGCGACAAGGGTTTAATCTTTCAATTTGAAGACGGGAGCACGAAAGAAGTAGAAATCCTTCCTTCCGATAATTGCCTACGATGTGTAAAGAAAACGCCTGTAATTGGGGATCTAGGGGTCAGCGACATCGGGTTACCTATAGAGTCGGATGAGGTTATTTTAAAAGTTTATTCCGATAAAGGAAATGAACTCGTCGAAAAAGCAGGGATAGAACAAAAACCTATTCCCAAAGATGTTAAAAGCAACCACGAGAAAAAAATGGAAGAAATCTTATCCAAGGCTCAAGAGAAACGAGCTAAGGATATTCAAGAATGGAGAGAACTTTCTGAAGAAGAAAAGATCGAAAGATTGCAGAAATGTACGATGTGTGGTATGTGTATAAAATCTTGTAAAGTCTGCTATTGCGTTGATTGCATTTTACAGAAAAAGAGAAAGGAAAAGAAGATCGATAATATCTCATATCAGCTCACAAGAGTAGCTCACGTAGCAGATCGGTGCGTAGAATGCGGAAATTGCTATAACAATTGTCCAATGAATTTACCTTTATCGCTCTATTTCTCGTCTTTAAATGAAAAGTTTAAAGAAAAATTCGATTACTGTCCAGGTGA
>WJKD01000519.1 GCA_014729315.1 Promethearchaeota archaeon
GTAAGGATCTAAGCGGTGTTTCTCCTAGCTGTTCATATACAGAAACCTTATAGGATTTGGCAATCTTCGCTCTTGGATCTGAAATGAATGCAAGGTTAAACTTATATTTTTGCTGAAGACGATTCATATTTTGTGGGGAATCACTTGATATACTGAGTAATTTGACGTTATGTTGTTGAAATAATTCTAAATGTTTGTTGAGTAACTTCAAATGTTTAACTCATCCATGTCACCACGCTCCCCGAAAAAAATCGAGTAGAACGCCCGAATATTGCTCTAGAAGGTTTCTAAGATTGATTTTTTTATTGTCTATATCTTCTGTGTCAAAGATAGGCGCTTTAGAACCGACAGAGATTCCTTTAATCGGTTTTTGAGAGTCCATAGTTAAAATAGGTCCCCTTTTTTAATTAAAGTTCCCTCCCAATCGATTTTAATTTTAAAAAGAAATATTAAAAAAAGACTATTTTTTTTATAAATTAGCAAATTAGTCTTAGTGGTTATTGGGCTTGTAGGTGGCGACATTAATACCGAAAAGTTGAAAAAGACCTATGATCTATTATTCTATAATGAATAGACCGACGAATTCGGAAAAATATAGGACTGTTCGGATTAGTTATCCGCCCGAATTAGATCTTAAGTGCACCGTCTGTGGTAGTAAGGTTAAATTTCTTTATCCAGACAACGGGAAGGTAGTGCACACCTTAAAGGGCGATGTGTATCAGGTAGTGAATTTATATACGTGTACTGATGAGGCATGTGCAATGAGCGAGGTAGCATTCAATCCAAGTCCGAGGTTTGATTATAGCGGGAGGCACTTTGGAGCGGATGTGTTTAGCATGATTGCCGAGGAGTTTCTGATTTTTGACCAGAAGTCGGATCAGATTTATAAGCGCTTGGCTTTCAAGCATCGGCTTTCGATCTCTCCGGATACCGTCCGAAGGATGTGCGATGATGTACTCACGCTCAAATCCTTGAAAATCGACGAGAAGACGGTCGAGATCATCCAAAAACAAGGCTTTATTTTACTTGCTCTGGATGGGCAAGACCCGGGAGGTGCTGTGCCGTCCATTTGGTGCTTTATTGACCTGATTTCCAATCGGGTGTTGGCAACGCGTAAGTTTGATTCACTCGATCATGAAACACTTCGGGACACGATCGAAGAGCTCAAGGATTTGTACGGGGTTGAGATTGTCGGCTGGGTCAGCGACAAACAGAATCTTATCATCAAGTGTCATGATACATTTTATCCCGAAATCCCTCACCAATATTGTCAGTATCATTTTTTGAGGAATTTATGGAATCATTTGGCAAAGTTGGACAGTAAAGTTTACCTACCCTTGAAAAAAGCCGTAAATGGATTATATATTCATTCTGCCTCGAAAAGCGCGAAGGTAAACTTTGAGAACGTGGGAAAGGTTTCCGTGCGGGAGGCATTCGAAAATACCGATGATGATCTGCAAGCAATGATCCGGGTAAGGAATAAAACCTTTAAAGAACTGCGCGGAATCTGGCTTTATGAGACGTTAGATGAATATGTTGGTAAAATGGAAAAAGCTGCCCAAGAGCTTGATCCATCTTTTCGGTTTACAAAGATCATGACGCGAACGATCTTTTCATTACAAGAGGCACTAGATGAGGTGAAGAAAAACTATGAGGATGCATGTTTAATGCAAGAACATTTCCAAGAAATTCGAGAAACTTTAGGTGACTCCGAGACCTCCCGCAGAGAGAAAGAAGAGCGGTTGGGATATATTAATGATATGATTCTTATGGAGGCGAAACAGCGAGATCCTTCTTTCCAAGAGGAGGATTGCAAGGCGTTCCTACCCAGTAAGAACCGAACGACCGTAGAGGTCATGGGCGAATGGCACAGACTGTGGAAATCTTATCTTCCCGGGTTGTTTGTTTATTACGGGTTTTCCAAACCGGTCCGCACCAATATGGAATTAGAACGGCTCTTTAGTAAGCAAAAACAAGCAATCTTTAACAGAGCCGCCAAATCGAACGTATGCCGCGTAGTTTCCACTCGCGGTGAGGATTATTTGAGGATTAAATACTGTGATCCCGAAGAACTTCAATCAGACATCATAGCCGAATATTCTGATGAGGTAGTGAGGGAATTACGGGCTCAACTGGTAGCCGAAATAAAGGATATAACTGAACGCCTGGTTTCGCGCAGTAGAGGGTACAAGAAATTCGATATAGACATCAAAAAGTACTACCACCAGAAAGGAAGGAGAGATTGATAAAATAATTTTGTCGAGGAAGATTAATTTGCAAATACATATTTTTTTTTTTAAGATAAATCTTCTTTTTTATATCTTTCTCTTAAACCTAATATTATATGGTAAGATCCATATAGAGCAAATCCGGTTAGAGTAATTGCAATTATCACGACATAAATTAAAATATACAATTCTTTTTCGTTTTTGAACAATAATCCAAAAGCAGCAAACATGAAAAAGAAAAAAATATCCCCAAGTAAGATTGTAATTCCCATAGCTAGGTGATCTGAATCATCTAACTCGTCTACGATTGGTTTTTCCTCTGTCTTCGAGATAGATTCCTTAAATTCTTTTTTTTCCTCTTTTTCAAATACATTTTCATGGATTTTTTTATAGACTATCCCTAATATCGTTAATATGGTAGTAGAAATAATCATAAATAATAAAAAGAATATGATAAAATTCCCTTTGTAAAAGTATGCCATCCAAACCTCAATAGCTAAAAAAGTTATTATGACACTTAAGATTATAGCGATAGAAATTATACGAAATGTATACTCTTTCATATTTTTCCCCTCCTTTAGGTAAAAATGAAAAAAGCAATTAAAATTATAAATAAAAAACCCATTATGGCGAAAATAGTACAAAATCTCTTTCTTACTTTATCCTGCATAATTGAAAGCATAGTAGCACCAAAAATTAGAAAACCAATTCCAACTTGAGCTTGATAATGAGAAAAGACAAATGATAATAAATCTGGAATTGAAAATTCAGGTACTATAATATCAAGAATTTCTAAAATTGAAAGAAAGACAGAGGTTATCCATATATAATTAGGGATCATACCTTGAATAAAAGCGATAAAATCTA
>WJKD01000520.1 GCA_014729315.1 Promethearchaeota archaeon
GACCGGTTCCGAGCAATATCATTCTATTGGTAAGCGTGAAAGTCTCGCTATGTAGTTGAAAAACAACGAATTCATTATTAATCTCTCGGAATAAAGGATCTCTTTTGCCCTCTTCAGTAAGAGATACAGAATACCATATTCCATCTCGTTTAAAACCTATTTCCTTTTCTGGATTATTATATATATCTCCTCCATTAATATTGGCTATTAATTGGGCACCTAAACAAATACCAAAAACAGGAATATTATTGTCAAAAGCGTATTGGACAAACTCTTTTTCTTTAATCATTTTACTGGAAAAATCATTAACACTATCAGGACCTCCCATTATCACAATAAGCCTAACATTCTCAATCTCTGGAAAGTGTAATTTCTTAGATAAGTCAATAATACTGTACTTTATGTTATTCTCCTTTAAGATATTTAATATTACGCCAGGTCCTTCATGTGAAATATTTTGAAAAATTAAAACTTCAGAATCGTTCATATTAAAAAATTCGATTTAAATTTTTTTATTAATTCCTATGATTGATTTTAGAACTTCAATTTTTTTAAAACAGGATATCTTCGCCCGATTCCAAAAGCACTGGCGCTCACTTTTATGGTTTGAACTAACTGTCTACGCTTAAATTCAGAATTTAAATAGAGTTTACGGATTCGATTAATCGTGTCTTGATCGATACCTTTGTCCCGTAAGTGATTTAACTCATCTCCTATACCGTGTTCAATTATTTCTTTTAAAATTTGATCGAGAACAGGATAAGGAGGAAGTGAATCACTATCTTTTTGATCTTCTCGTAATTCTGCGGTGGGTGGACGACTAATAATTCCTTGAGGAATTACCTCCCCATCTTTATTTATGTATTCGCAAATATCGTATATTTGTACTTTTAGTAAATCACCCGGGATATTTTTCCCTCCGTTAGTGTCTCCGTATAAAGTACAATATCCAACGCCTATTTCAGATTTGTTGCCGGTAGAGACTAATAACCAATTAAATTTATTTGAATAATACATGAGAACAACCGCGCGCACTCTTGCTTGCAGATTCTCGTCAGCAACATCAAAAGGAAGATCTCCAATATTTTCCTTAAATGATTTCTCATAAGCTTCAAAAAGATCATCGATTGGATGGATAATATAATTCATGTTTAGATTTTCGCAAAGTCGGCGAGCTAAATTAATACTCTCTTCTGAAGTAAATCTTGTGGGCATCATGATGTTGGTGACTTTATCGGAACCTAAAGCTTTAGCACATATATACGAAGTGAACGCTGAATCTATCCCTCCACTTAGGCCTAATACAACACCTTCAAAAATTCCAGTTTTATGGAAGTAATCATATAGATTCAGCTTCAAGGCTTCCAATACTTCTTTCCTCCAATCTATATTGTATTTGAATTCCTCAATCTGAGTATCCTCGTCTATTTCTACTCTAACTACTGGACTTGCTTCCTGAAAACCGACGCTCTTATATGTAATTTGACCGAACTTATTTGATACGAACGATTGACCATCGAAAACAATCTCGTCAAGGCCTCCAATTAAATTAATGTAAGCAATTGGAACTCCAAGTTTTTTGGATTTTTCACAGATTAGGTCTTTTCTGATTTTAAATTTACTGATATAATAGGGAGAAGCGTTAATAACGATCAAAAGCTCTGCTCCATTATCTACAAGGTTTTGACCTACTTTAATATTATAGGATTTATCCCAAATATCTTCGCATATTAAGATTCCTACTTTAACACCATTAATATCGACGGGTATAAACTTATTATCAAAGGAAAAATATCGCCTTTCGTCAAATACATCGTAATTTGGCAATAATCTTTTGTTTTCAATATATTTTATTTCGCAACCTTGAATTACAATAGCGGAATTGTAGAATTTCTGAATTTTTTCCCTCAGTTCTGGAGGCTCAGTAAAGGTACCTAGGATAATCGCAGCTTTAGAGTTCAATTCTTTAATAAGTTCAATTGATTCTAGATTTTTTCTTCGAATAAGAGGATCGTGAATGTGATCCATAAGTGGGTATCCGACTAGGCTCATTTCCGGAAAAATTATGATATCAGCATCTTGATTTTTCTTAACGATATCAATTACTTTTTTCCTATTATACTCGATGTCTCCTACAATTGGATTAATTTGTCCTAAAACCAGTTTTAAAACTCTTTGTGGCATTTTGGAGTAGAATCAAATATTTTTATTTTTAAGAATAAAATTAACTTCACTAATTAAATATTTACAATCCATTTCTTTAGAAATTACTTGTGAATATTTCATATTAATTCATACAAAATATGAAAAGATTAAGAAATTAATTCAGTTTTTCATCAACCTTATTATCCTTTCTCAATCATGCTTTTATAACCAGTTATATTAAATAAATTTAATAAATATAATATAAATTAAAAAAACAAATATAAAAATTAATATGAGCTGTGTATAACATGTCGGGAGCAGATATTTCATTTATAATAATATGTACTGCGCTGGTATTTATAATGACACCGGGTCTAGCGTTTTTCTATGGAGGATTACTCCGTAAGAAAAATATTATAAATATGATGGCTATGTGCTTTGTTTCTATAGCGATTGTAAGTATTTTGTGGTTTATGATCGCTTATAGTTTCGCATTTGCTTCTGATACAGGATTTGGATTTATCGGAGGCTTAGATTATGTGGGATTAAGTCGCGTTGGAAGGAGTTCATCACTTGCATATTCGGAAAACATGCCCCATATCCTCTTTATGTCGTTTCAATTAATGTTTGCTATTATTACGGTTGCAATCGTGGCAAGCCCATTTTCAGAAAGGGTAAACTTTGGAGCTTTTTGTATTTTTATTTCAATTTGGCTTTTAATTGTTTACGCACCAATTGCCCATTGGGTATGGGGGGATGGAGGATGGTTAGGTGCATTAGGAGCTTTAGATTTTGCAGGTGGAACGGTGGTACATATAAATGTTGGATTTGCAGCCTTAGCTGTAGCTTTAGTAATAGGTCCACGAGAAGGATATCAAAATGAGCCAATGGAACCATCGAACCTCCCTTTTGTTTTACTAGGCACGGGTTTTCTATGGGTTGGATGGTTTGGATTCAATGGAGGTAGCGCATTAGCAGCAAATGGAATAGCAGTTTTAGCTATGTTTAATACTCATTTAGCAGCATCTGCGGGAGCTTTAGTATGGATGTTAATTGAATATGCCAAAACGGGAAAATTTAGCACATTGGGTTTTGCTTCAGGTGCATTAGCGGGACTAGTAGCAGTAACTCCCGCTGCGGGATTTGTAGAACCTTGGGTTGCGGTGATTTTGGGTTCATTTTCTGCTATTCTATGCTTTTTAGTATTGTCTTGGCGAGCAAAGTCAAAAATAGACGAATCTTTAGATGCGATTTCTATCCATGGGACTGGAGGCATTTTGGGAGCGATCTTAACTGGAGTTTTTGCAACTGTGGGTGCCCAAGGACTAATTCTTGGAAATACCATGCAATTGTGGATTCAGATTATTGGCGTCGTAGTGACTATTGTATATGCATTTTCTGTTACATTTGTCCTAGCGTGGGTTCTGAATAAAGTAATTAAATTTCGAGTACCCCCAGAAGTAGAATATGTTGGAATGGATATCTCACAGCACGGAGAAATGGCATGAGGTGGATTCATGAAAAAAATTGAATGTTTTATAAGGCCCGAAAAACTTGAACCGGTTAAAAACGCTCTTGCAGAGAAAGGAATTAAGGGCATGAGCGTTTTTGAGGTAAAAGGTCGTGGGAATCAAGGTGGAATCTGGCTTACGAGTAGATCTGGTAAATACTGTGTGCAATGGATTGACAAATTAAAGCTAGAAATTGTGGTTAATGATACCGTAAATCTTGAAGAAATCGTAGATATCATCATTGAGAATGCAGAAACCGGAAAGCCAGGAGATGGGAAAATATTTATCACACCTGTAGAACGAGCTATTAGAATTCGAACTAAAGAAAATGGAGAAGAAATACTCTAAATCTACATACATAATTTTCTTTTTTTTATTATTATTTCCTTTTTTATGCAAATTTCCAATTATCTGATAGAAATAGCAATATTTTGAGGATTTGACATTTAAAAAAAAATTATATAAATTAAGTATCTTAAAGAACTACGTTTTTTAATAATATTCTCAATTTCGCAAAATCTTCTTTAATATCTACTTTAAAACCCATACCATTTAGAACTTCTTCAAGAAATACTCTAATGAAGGTTTTGGGTAAATCAGATCCTAACAATAGAGTGTAGCGATTACTCGATTCTTTAACGATTTTGAAAAAATTACAAATTTCCAATCTCGAAACTACATCTTCAAAAGTATTTATTTTATGCTTAAATTGATCCGCATGAGAACGTCCGATTTCTTTATGACTTTCCCAAAAGCTATCTTTCTGAGGTGAATTTTCTATAAATTTTAGAAAAGACAAATAATGATCAACATCTAATATGATGTGCTCTCCGTTATCCAACATCTCTAAGTAAGTCTTCATTTTTGCGTCTGATTTTCTCTCGTTTTTCATATATCTTTTATATTTATAATAAAATTTAATTGAATTACGAATTAATTCAGATTGAGAGATGCTCAGATTATCTTTCATTTCCAGAAGAAGTCTGGCGGTATCCTCGTCTAAAGAAAATGTTACTCTATCCAACTTTTTTAATCTTGATTCTGTCATTGTTAAAAATATAGTGAAGTTTCTAAATTTATTTTATAATTAAATAGTCTATTTGCATTTTTCTCGAATCATTATATTTAGGAGTGAAAATCCTAAAAAATAAAAAAAAAATTAATTAATTCTTCTGCTAAATATCGTATTTCATTGAAACATTATTTAGTAGTCCAAGTATTTCATTATTTCCCAGGGTGATACGTAAAGACAGTATTGATTCCATTCGTGGGTTTTATAATCTACAAATGCATCATATATATGGGAACCTAATACATCTTTGAATAGTTCGTCGCTTTCCAGCGCATCTAAAGCATCCCGTAGAGTTGTTGGCAATTGAGATATACCCGCTGCTTTTTTCTCAGATGCAGACATTTCATAGACGTCTTTATCTACGGGATCTCCTGGTTCAATTTTCTTTTTAATTCCATCTAATCCTGCTGAGAGAATTCCAGCAAATGCGAAATAGGGATTTGTCGACGGATCGACTCCTCTATATTCAATTCTTCTTCGATTTGCATATTTTTCTCCACTTAGATATACTGGTATCCTTATGAGAGCAGAACGATTTCTTCTGCTATACATTACGTTAATCGGAGCCTCAAAACCTGGAACCAGACGTTTGTAAGAGTTTACAGTAGGACAAGTTATCGCGGTAAGTGCGGATGCGTGTTCTAATAATCCTCCTATGTAATATCGCGCTTCTTGACTTAATTCTGCGTAATCATCGCTTGGATCCCAGAACGCATTGGATCCATTTTTAAACAACGAGTTGTGAACGTGCATTCCACTTGCGTTATCCAGATAAATAGGTTTTGGCATAAACGTAGCAATCCAACCATATTGAGCAGCGATATTTCGTGCAGCGAGTTTATAGATTTGAACTCGATCAGCGGTTTCTAACATGCTTCCAAATCGAAAGTTTAATTCGCACTGACCTTTTGTTGAGACTTCATGATGGTGCATTTCTATTGTGTATCCCATCTCCTGTAAAGCATTTGCCAAGTTATTTCGATATTCGTGTGTGCTATCTTCGGGTGGATTCCGGAAATAAGCTTCTTTAGGTCTTAGGATATATTTCCCTACGGTTGTTTCCGGAGAAACTGGATTGACCCTTGGAGGTCCCCAACTATCCCCTGCTCCTCCTGAAGGACTCACGAATATATCGTAATCTAATTTGCTGGGATCGATGGATTGAAATATAAAAAATTCAATTTCGGGTCCAAAATAAGGGGTATACCCCATTTTGGCTGCTTTTTCAAGCGCTCTACGGGCTACATACCCGCGAGGATCTACATCGGAAGCTTCTGAACTCCCGAATGGTTCACGAATATCCCCAATTATAACTGCAGATCTTTGATCTCCTTTTGTCCATGGCAATACATAAACCGCGTCTTTATTAGGAAAGAAAATCATGTCGGATGTATGGAGCTCCTTGAAACCTCTTATACTTGAGCCATCAAAACCTATTCCCGATTCAAAATATTGCTCTTCGTCGACAAAAAGTTTGATAGGCGAAGAAAAACTTTGAAAGATCCCCCTTAAGTCCGTAAAGGCGCAGAGAACCCATTTTACTCCCGAAGTCACAAGTTTATCCCTTACATCTTCCACGCTAACCGGCTCGCCTCCTGGCGATCCACTTTTTACTTTTGACTCTGTCATTTTTTTTAATTATATATTATATATTTTTCTTTTTAATATAACTAATCTAGTACTCTTAATTTCAAGTAATCAAGAATAGTATTTAAAAGTTTAGATTAAATATAGACTAACCAAATAATACTGATCAAAAACATAAGTAAAATATAAGAAAAATAAACGAATGAAAAATATATATTTAAAATAAACTCTCATAATAAGTAAAAAATACTTGAGAAAAAAGGTTATAATATCATTTTTTTGGTTTTGCTGAAAAAATCTCGAATTCTAAAGTTCACGGTATTCAAAAATAGAATATAAAATTAGGACAAAAATATGATCAAATGTAATTTTTTTCTTTATTTTTCTTATCAAATTCAACATATTATTTATAAATATATATACATTCTATAGGTTTGATGAATGAAAAGGAAGATCTTGATCTTGAAAAATTTGATCTTAATCTACTAAAAATTCTAAGCGAGGACGGACGTAAATCCTTTCGTTCTCTCTCTGAGGATTTAAAAAAATCTCCGATAACTGTTAAAAAACACATAGAAGATTTAGAAGATAAAGGTATCATAAAAAATTATGGAGTAAATATCGACTACGAACGACTTGGATATGATATTATCGCTTTAATAGAGATAACTATCGCAAAAGGAAAAATGTTAGAAGTTGAAAGACATATTGCGAACGATCCTCATGTTTATGGTGTTTACGATATAACAGGAACCTACGATGCACTTATCCTAGCCCGATTCAAAACTAGGGCCGAGCTTAGTAAGATGGTCAAAGAAATTAATTCTTCTGAGTTTGTCGTAAGAACCAACACGCACCTTATTTTGAATGTGATCAAAGAAGGTACTTCTTTTTCAGATTTACTAAATTGCGAGGAGTCAGAAAATAAGTCCAAGTCGTAGATAAGAGATAGATCGTTTAGTTATCAACATCTTTTTCAAATTCTCAACCTTCTGTTAAAATAATTATAATTTTGTTTTTTCAAAATCAAATAATAAAGATACTACCTAACCCCTTTCTCTTGTTTTTACAAACTAATGTGATTAATCTTTATTATGAATGCTAAAAAAATCTATTAAATTCAAACATTTTGTCGATCCTTCCTTTTTAGAATTGCGAGGATTATAGTTTTAAATAGTTATAAATCTAACATTTTTACAAAGATCTTAAGATATATAGTATAATCCAATGAAAAGCATACCGCGGTATCTTTTCAAAAACAATTAAATAAAAACAGAAGGAAGAATTATGAATGAAAAGAAATTTTGGACTAAGTCTTACGACGAACATGTTCCCGTCTCTTTAGAATACGAAAATAAAGACATGGCAACCATTTTAATAGAGGGCATGAAGCGTTTTCCTGAAAATATTGGGTTCTATTTTATGGAGTTAGAAATTACCTATAGAGAAGTATACGAGTTTTCTGTTCGATTTGCAACTTATTTACAGAAAAAAGGAATTAAGAAAGGAGATGTCGTAGCGATTAACCTTCCAAATTGTCCCCAATATCTATTTGCATTTTACGGGGCAGTAATGGCTGGTGCTGTTGTTTCGGGTCTCTCACCACTTCTAAGTAAATCGGAAATAGTCTATCAGATGGAGGACTGTGGAGCTAAAGTATTAATTACTCTAGATGCTTTATACGAAAAGGTGTTTACGGAAATTCTTGATAAACTAAAAAACCTTAAGTTAGTTATCACGACCAATATAGCAGATTTTATGGGGTTTTCAAAGATTAAAGTATTTCTTGGAAAATTATTAAGGAAAATTCCTACGGGAAAGGTCGAACCATTTAAAGATATTGAAGTTATTGATTTATCAGAAACCTTTGAAGCTCCGATGAATTTAAAAAAACCGAATATAGATCCTGAAAAAGATTTATTATTATTGCAATATACAGGGGGAACAACGGGAACACCTAAAGGAGTAGAAATTAAGCATATAAGCATGGTAAGAAATCTCCATCAATTTGCTACTTGGTTGGATAGAGAAGAAGGTCGGGAAGTAGTCATTTCGGCATTTCCCTACTTTCATTTAGCGGGACTTTTTATAGGGATGTTCTTAACATATATCTCTGCGAGCCACGTTATTATTGCGAATCCCAGAGATACCGATCACTTGATAAAAGAAATAATCAAAACAAAACCTACTATTTTTGCAAATGTACCTACTTTATTTCTAATGATTCAAAAAAATCCCAAATCCAAAGAAATACCCGAAAAAATTCTAGAAAACATTGGACTCTATTTTAGTGGGGCATCTCCTTTTCCAGCAGAGGCAGTTAAGGATTTTGAGCGAGATTTTCACTCGGAAAATAAGTTTGTTGAGGTTTATGGATTGACAGAAACTTCCGTCTTAGTAACAGTTAATCCCGTTTATGGTAAGAAGAAGATAGGAACAGTCGGGATCCCTTTACCAGATACAAAAGTAAAAATTCTCGATGTAGATACTCGAGAAGAGTGCCCGATTGGGAAAGCGGGTGAGATTGTAGTAACAGGTCCTCAAGTCTCAACTTCGTATCGTAATAAACCTGAGGCGACAGAAGCAACCTTCATTGATGGCTGGGTTTATACGGGAGATGTTGGTGTTTTTGACGAGGATGGATATCTTAAAATTGTGGATCGAACAAAAGACATGATAAGCGTTAGCGGTTATAAAGTGTATAGCGTGCATGTAGAAAATGTACTTACTAAGCATCCAAATATCGAATTAATAGCCATTATTGGAGTACCTAATCCTGAAAGACCTGGATCTGAAATCGTCAAGGCGATCATTCAGCTAAAAGAAGGAATAGAACTAAGTGATAAAGTCAAATCCGAAATCGAAGATTATGCAGAAAAAAGTCTCGCGAAATACGAAGTACCAAAAATATGGGAATATCAAGAAGAGCTACCTTTGACGGCAGTAGGGAAAATTTCAAAACCAAGTCTAAGAAAAAATCTCTAAAAATCAATTTTTTTTTTAATACTTTTCTCGATTCTTGTATTTCTCAGAAATTGTCCAATTTACCTTTTTAAAAATTTTGAGTAAAATTGCTCTATAAGTTAAATTATTTTCAATTTTAGTTAAATAGCGCAAAAAATTCTTAATGTTCCTAATCTTAAATCTATATCTTATTATCTGATATAGCTATTGGATTTAGAACTTAATATAATTGTGAAACAAGTGCTATAAATTGAAATCAGAAATTAAATAAATCTTTATACGACATCACTCGTCTAGAACCACTTGCATGATTAAATGTATGATTTCATTAATATAAACCTAAATATGTCTTAATTCAATGATTGATAAGTTCAAATAGTCTTATTTTGGAATCATCTGAGAGATTTTTAATAAAATGCTTCTAAACACCTTGATGGGTTATGGTTAAAATTTCGAAATCATTAACGGTAATTTTTTCCATAATTATTAATATTACCTATTTATCAATGAAAAAAATTCTATTTATTGCTCGTGCGGATCACCTAACTCATCCAACTATAAAGAAATTCTTAGCTTTAAGCAGCAATGGAAAATATATTGTAAAATTTGTCGTAGATGAGCAATTTTTCGATATTGACTTAACTAATACTGAAATTATCTGCTTAAAATCAGCTTCCGCTTATAATAATAAAAAAATTTGGAAAAAAATACAAGAATTTCCTTCAATTCGAGTTATAAATAGTCTTAATGCTACTCAAATTTGTCGCAACCGAATGAAAATCAATTTAATTATGGAAGAACTTTCCATTCCCATTCCAAAGACGGCATATAATTTAAGAGATTTTCTTAGATTAAAATCAAGTATAATTGTAAAAAATAAATTAGCTGATGAGCACGAAATTCAGATATATTCTTCTCAAGAAAGCATTTTAGTTCTCGATTTTGAGAAAAATATTTATCAAGAATTTATCCCAAATGACGGATTTGATTACAAGTATTACGGCATTGGTGAAAAAGTATTTGCTTTGCGAAAGAGAGCAAGTCAATTTAAGCACCATAAAGAGAAAGTGAGCGAAAATCGACAAGAAATTAGGCCAGATCCTAACTTAATTAAATTTGTAAAAAGATTGAAAAAGAAGTTGACTCTTGACATTTATGGAATTGATTTTATTAAAGCAAATGATCAGAAATATTACGCTATTGATGTTAATCTCTTTCCAGGCTTGATTGGAATTGAAGGTATTGCTATAGAATGGCTAAATTATTTTGAGTCAATTTTAAATAATTAGATTGTTAAATATTCTTTATTTTTTTACAAAGTGGGTAGCTTGAAATCAAAATTGAAGGCCCAGTTTGTTATAAAAATAATATTTATGTTATTAACTATTTTCTAATTAAATATTTATGCATATTATTCAGTCGATATGAAACGCAAACTGACATTATATTTAATTATTTTCGGATTTTTTCTTAAAGAGTTTTCTCGAAATCTTCTATTACCCAATTTAATCGTTATTTCTCATCATTTTTTTGGAGAAGATAAGTTTGAAGCTGTTGAGATGGGTTTATTAGTAACAGTAATAATGGCATCCTCTGCTATTGCGTGTTTATTATTTGGAATTATTGCAGATAGAACAACCAGAAAAGTTTCTGCAGTCATAGCTTTAGTTTTCTGGTCAAGTGGATTGTTAATTTCAGCTTTTACACCTAATTATCTCCTATTATTACTAGGATGTAGCTTATTAGGATTTGGTTCTGGTGGATATATTCCTGTAGCTCAAGCCGTTATAGGTGATGCTGCTCCAAGAGAAAGAATTGGACATTATTATGGCTTATCGTCGATTAGTAACTTCTTAGGAATGATGAGCGGATTATTAATCGCCAGTATATTCTCCCCCTTTTGGCAAATTCCTTATTTTATAGGGGGGATCTTTCTTATATGCTTTCTTTTAGTTTATGGAATAAGAGGGGCAAATTATCAAGTAGGATTGAATGATATGCACCAATTACAATCCCAAAATGACTTAGAAAAAGAAATTAGCTACGATTATCACATAACATGGGATAAATTTAAAAAAATGATAACAAATAAAACTAATTTTCTGATTTTTATTGAGGGGATTTTTTCAATTTTCGGGATGGCCATTATCTTTTTTAGTCTATATCCTTATCTTATTGAAGGTCCCGCTCATATTACTCCATTAGTAGCTAGTTTAATGCTAATTCTATTCATATCTCCCACTCAATTGTTAGGTATTTATATTTGGGGAAGAATAGGTGATCATTATTCGCCAAAACATCCTAAAATACGAATCAAGTTAATAGTGATGTCCTTTTTAATTACAACCCCCTATTTTATGATGCTATTTTGGGTTCAAGGTTCTCCCGCAGAATCGACGAATACTCTACTAAAAGCGTTAACAAATAGGGGAATTCTATTTTTTTTAATATTATTTATGATAGGATCGTTTTTTTTAGGGATGTACGATTCAAATCAGC
>WJKD01000521.1 GCA_014729315.1 Promethearchaeota archaeon
GAGGATAAACTTCTCTGAATACTAGAGAGATCAAAGTTTAGTCCTTAAAATGAGAATTTAATGATAGCTACGAATGAAAGTTTTCGGTTAGAAATATCTATTCTATTTCTTTTTCTTATGGGGTTTCATCGACAAAAAATCACTAGTAAACAAAAACAAAAAAATCTTTTGCTGTGCCTCCAGTTATGAATTGCCCGGAGATGGTGATCTTTTTGACCCGTCACGATGAATTTCACCACGGCCACGTGCTTTATCCCAATACTATCCATCGTCTGCCTGCCTGAAAGTTCATCCCTTCCTATTAACCAAGACGTGTGCTGTCCATCCCCTATCAAGTCACCGCGTTTCTTGAGCAGTCCATTTATCCCCTCGTTCTGCCCCCGGAGGGAATAGACCAAGAGCCACTCGATCGTACCATACGCAAGCGCCGATAACCCCACTTTCTTCTCGTAGGATGTGCCGCAAGCTCTAATCTTGCGCCGAATCGTCATCAGGTCATTGCG
This sequence comes from Promethearchaeota archaeon, assembly GCA_014729315.1. Next base: position 504 of record WJKD01000521.1, read on the forward strand.
AAGCTGTCCTGCGATTTGAAGTTCTCCGGTGGTTAACCCCTTAAGCAAGATATGCTCGCCCACCAATCGCATTAATCCTCCCAAAATACTTTTCTTCTCTTTAATAGGAATGTTTGGGCCGCGTTCTTGCGAGATTGAGCGAAGTTTTTCTCTCAACTTCCGTTTTAGATCTCGGGAAGCCGACCTTAACGCTTTTTTCGTGAATTTCCGTAATCCAATCCCTTTCTCCTTGAGTTATTTTAGCAAGGCAGAGTTCTTTGGGTTTATATCCACGATAGGCACAGCATTCATGGATTTCACTTCCAAAAACACGGAAGTATCCGAGTAAGCGGCATCCGCAACCACGCACCAAATATCCTCTCCCGAACGATCGGCAAGGTCTTTTACGGGGGCGATCGTGTCGGAAAACATTTTAAGGTCGGAACGGTGTCCCGTGTCCAGCTTGCAATAAAGAGGGAAGCACTGAGCATCGCAAGCAATGGAGGATTTATGACCGAAAAACGTACCCCTGCTCCCGGTACCGATCGAACCCGTAGTATCCCGCTTGTCCACGGGCACATTCGTGCCATCTACCGACACCACGCTCAAATCGAACATCTCTAAATCAGCAAGTTTGTCGTTTAAGATCTTATCGATGTCGAGGGACATATTCTCCAAGTCTCTAAAGGCATCGTAAAAAGCATTTGAACGGGGTGGTCCGCCAAAAAACCCGAGTTTGGAGGCTAACGGGAATATGGTTGCGCCTTCAAAGGAGGGAGTCTTTATTTCTCCAACTAGTTCGGAGGTCCCAGAAATGCGCTTGGCGCGCATGTACATCCTTGCGTTAAAAAAGGGGGTTAAGATACCTCGCTCCTTCATCGTAAGACCAGGGAACAGCTTGCTCGAAGCCAAGAGCCCAATAAAACATTCTGGAGGAGGAGTCATCGAAACTCGCTTGGAGTTATATTCAGCAGCATAAGCATCCCTTGCTTGAGTTCCAACAGCCACGAAATACCCATCTTGAACTTGCTCTGCAAGGACCGTTAATTCATCCTCGCACTCATCAAGAATAGATCGCACGCGTTTAATCACAGTGCTTCCGCCGGGAAACATTTTATCCACGCTCTTAACGTAATTCCTTACCCTTTCTGCATTACCAGAAGTCATTAGCGACATTGTTCCAGATTTCGTCAGTCCGAAGGATCTCTGAAAAATAATCAATAACATGAACTGCATCATTCGATTTGGAGTCATCCTCATTCCTTTATCTTCTATAAAACGTTTTGCCAATTCCCGCACTTGATCTTGAACCTTTTTAAATTCATTAATAATGAGTTCTTGATTATTATCATTAATGTAAGGAAACTTCACTATTGGTTCCATGGAGAACTAAATGTAGGGCCTAATTTAAGTCTGACTATCATTTGGACGCCTCAACAGAGATTAAAAATGAGCGAAATGGAATGATACCTTTTAGTTTTAAACGCGAAAATCTTTCAGAAAGCTTTAAGAGATATTCATTATTTGAATTTATGTCGATAAAACCCGTTTTCTTATAGAAAAATCTTTATCTTTAATAAGAAAATAGGTGAAAAATACGTTCTTTGTTATTATAAATTGTTTAAAATGTTTAACTTTAAATACCAATTCTAAGCTTTTAGTTTTAAAAGTAAAAA
>WJKD01000522.1 GCA_014729315.1 Promethearchaeota archaeon
AAAAAGAGGCGGTCCCACAACATCAAATTCTGATTCAAGAATAACCAAAACCGGTGCATTTCTCAGAAAATATAAATTGGATGAGCTACCTCAACTGATCAACGTGCTGAAAGGTGACATGAGCCTGATCGGACCGCGTCCTGAGATCGCTTCCGAAGTGGAACTCTACGATCCGGAATGGAATGTTATCTTCGACGTTAAACCGGGAATCACTGATCTGTCATCGATTGAATTCAGGAATGAAGGTGAGATCATTGCGAATTCCGGTATTGCGGATGCGCATGTTGCTTATCGCAGCCTGATACAGCCGAGAAAGCTGGCATTGCAGCGGGAATATGTTTTAAACCGATCACTCGTTTTGGATGCGAAAATCCTCTTTAACACAATTAAAGTTGTTGTCAGAAATTAGTTATCGAGTGAATTGAAATAGCTTCAACAATTCAGACTCGCGTTAAGCCTTTCTTAAGTGAATAATTAATAAAAAAAATGTGCATTGCTCAGTGAACTGATTTCTTAAATGGTTGCTGAGGTGATTTGCACTTTTAAAAAACTTGCGCCTTAAATTTCAGCCCCAAAAAGGCTCCATGCAGCGAGACACTCGCTGCACTCCATGACACTCCATACGACTACGGAAAATATAAAAAGGAATGATATATATGGATTCAAAAGAATATGCACTGAAAATCCGCAGACACGCGATTGAAATGACGCACCTTGGCAAAAGCTCACATGTCGGGGCTGTGCTTTCCATTGCCGATCTGCTGGCGGTTTTATATAATGATATTTTAAATATACGCATCGATGATCCCAAATGGGAAGACCGGGATCGTTTTCTGCTCAGCAAGGGACATGCCGGCGCAGGAATTTATGCGGCGCTTGCAGAAAAAGGCTTTTTGAAAACCGAGATGTTGAAAACGCATTACCAGAATGGCTCTCTGCTTTCCGGGCATGTTTCCCATAAAGGGATACCCGGGGTCGAGTTTTCTACTGGCTCGCTGGGACACGGATTATCGGTGGCAACGGGCATCGCACTGGGTGCGAGACTGGACAAAAAAAGCTACCGGGTATTCACCCTGCTTAGCGACGGTGAATGCGATGAAGGCTCTACGTGGGAGGCAATCCTGTTCGCCGGTCATCACAAGCTGGATAATCTTGTGGCGATTATTGATTATAATAAAATTCAGAGTCTCGATTTTGTGAAGGATACTCTTGATCTGGAACCTTTTGTTGATAAATGGGAATCCTTCGGCTGGGCAGTTTCCAGCATCGACGGACATGATCATGATGAAATTAAATCTGTGCTGAGCAATTTGCCATTATCCGAAAACAAACCGAATTGCATTATCGCGAATACGACAAAAGGCAAAGGGGTTTCATTTATGGAAAATACCGTGCTGTGGCACTACAGAACTCCCCAGGGCGAAGAATATGAACGAGCAATGAAAGAATTGGAGGAACATGCGTAATTCATTTATAAGAGCACTGGAAGAATACAGCCAGCCAGATACTATGTTACTCGTGGGCGATCTTGGCTTTGGCGTTGTCGAAAATTTCAGGAAGAAATATCCGAATCAATACATAAATGCCGGCGTAGCAGAACAAAACATGACCGGGCTTGCCGCGGGTCTTGCGCTGGGCGGGAAAAAAGTATTTACTTATTCCATTGCCAATTTTACCATTTTGCGTCCGCTGGAACAGATACGTAATGATATTGCCTATCATGATTTAAATGTGACAATGGTCTCAATCGGCGGCGGACTGGCGTACGGCTCGCTCGGGTTTTCACACCATGCGACTGAAGACCTGGCGATCATGCGAGCACTGCCAGGCATGACTGTTTTGGCACCCGGCGATACAGTGGAAGCTTACGAAATTACAAAACGGATCATTCAGGATGATTTGGGACCTGTTTATCTGCGGCTGGGCAGAGCAGGCGAAGCGACACTGCATTCCGACGCGTCTATAAAGGACTTGAAAATCGGCAGAGCGCTACCGCTGGTTACAAACGGCGACAGCACGCTGGCAATTCTGTCCACCGGCGGTATGCTGGAAACCGCGATGAATGTCCGAAATCAATTATTGGAAGACGATATCGAATCGTCGATTTTCAGCTTTCACACCTTGAAGCCTTTTGATAAAAAGACCACTTATGAAATATTTTCCGGATTCGATTATGTAATTTCATTGGAAGAGCATTCGATTATCGGCGGATTAAGTTCTGCGATTTTAGAATCTCTTGTCGGCAAAAATAATATACGTTTGGATCGATATATGCCGTTTGCTTTACCCGCGAAATTCGCATCTGTTGTGGGAAGCCAGGAATACCTGCGGGATTTTTACGGAATATCGGCACCTAAAATTGTAAATAAAGTAAAGAACTATTTAAAACGTGAGGATTTTCATGAGCCAATCAGTAGCTACATCAGTGCGCAGGAAAGTAAAGTTTATTGATTATTCCTATTGGTACAATATCGAAAAAGAGGAAATCGATGCCATTTTGCAGGATTGCTTGTCCCGCGGGCAATTATTGCTGCGTGATGAAGTTGAATCATTCGAAAGCAATCTGGCAAAATATGTCGGAACAAAGTATGCAGTGGCAACCAGCAACTGCACCGATTCGCTGAGATTATCACTCACCGCCGCTGGAATCGGTCCGGGCGATGAAGTCATTACCTCAGCACATACCTTTGCTGCGACCGTCGCGGCAATCGAGCAGGTGGGCGCGGAGCCGGTACTGGCGGATATCAAATCAGATGATCATCTCATCGATATCGAATCCGTAAAACGATTAATTACATCGAAAACAAGGTGTATTATCCCGGTATCGTTGAACGGTCGAGTCGCTGATCTGGAAGAAATTGAAGATTTGGCAGCAGATCATGAAATTCTGCTGATCGAAGACGCTGCACAGGGTTTAGGTGGTTATCGGAACGGAAGAATGGCGGGCAGTTTTGGAATAGCTGGTTGCTTCAGTTTCTATCCGGCGAAAACCCTGGGTGCGCTGGGAGATGCCGGAGCAATCACTACAAATTCCGAAGACATGTACAATAAGCTGATTGCATTGCGAAATCACAATCGCACTTCGGACGGTGACATTAAAAAGTGGGGCTTTAATTGCAGGCTGGATAACATCCAGGCTGCGGTGCTGGATTTCCGGCTCACGCGACTGGAAGAATATATTAAAAAAAGGCGGCACATCGCTTCGATGTATCATGAAGGCTTAAATGAGATCGAAGAAATTATGCTGCCTCCGAATGACCGCAACGATCGCGAAAATCGCGATGCCTACCAGAACTTCGAGTTAGAGGCAAAGAACCGCGATGAATTGCTGAATTTTTTAAAGGCAGAAGGAATCGAAATTATCCTGCCCTGGGGAGGCAAAGCCATCCATCAGTTCAGTGCTTTTCACGGCGATTCGTCATATCTATGGGTCACCGATCGTGTGTTCGATCAGATAATGACCCTGCCGATGCATGTTGCTTTGAAAGATGACGAAGTTGAATATGTTATAGAACTGGTGCGCCAATTCTATGGAATCTGATTCCAAAATTCATATATTTTCAATTATAAAAAAATAAAGGATGTATTAGGATACAGCCTGTATTTGAATCAACTTATGACCGGAATGGGGTCATAATTTTTCCTCCCCCGGATTTTCAGTTGATCAACCGGGCAGTCAAACCACGTGGCGCAGCCGGGATGTTGCCAGAATTACCTGACATCAGGACTGGTTGCCAATTCGATGCATTTTGAAATGAATTGGTAACATTGGGCCACATGACATAGGAAAAGTCAGATCCATCTTTATCTTCATTAGTAAAGCTCATCCCCAGCAAAGAATTCGCTGCCGGAGCCTCTTCCAGACCTAACGTTGTCCATGGAATTCGCACCTCGATCGTATAGCCCTCATCGGTGTCAGTGTCGTCATTTAACGTACCATTCAACTGAACCGCGGATTCCCAGCTACCATTCCATGCTTTGGTCGGCGTGCCATCGGTAGATCCGCAGCAATCGAAATGCGTATTCAATATGTTAACCATGCCATGAAAATCATCAACATTCATATATTTTAAGTTTGGATCGCTCTCGCCACCACCATCATAATTCACATCGATAAACCACTCTACTGCATCATCACTCCACACATTCCCATCGCTGGTCGTTTCGGTAGCGTTCAATTGTGTATCCTGCACACGGTAACCAATGTACAAATATCCGGAACACCACAAGACTTTTACAGTGGCTTTATTTCCTCCGTTCGGCGGACTGAAAGTCACGAAATCGGCATTTGCAAATTCGCTTAAATCACCATCAATACTAATTTCGGACGGCGTCGATGCAGGAATAATCGTTAATTCCGAATCAGTATTCTTATCCGGAGACGATGTTGTTGCCGTCACCGGGCTGCATTGAGATGATTCATTCCCGGCGGCATCCATCGCTGAAACAGAATAGCTATAAGTAGTCCCCTCATCAAGGTTGGTATCCGAATGATTCGTGGTCGAACTGGATGCGAGATAACTACCGTCACGATAAATTTTATAGCCGGCAACCGAGACATTATCCGTAGAAGTATTCCAAATCAGATCGATTTGTGTATTAGAAACGACGTGATACGTCAAATTCGTAGGAGTACTCGGCGCCTGACTGTCATCCGGGGGATCTAATTGACTACCTGAGAATGGGGGCGAACCGATGTCCGGTTGTGATCCCGAAAAATACCCCACTTCCATACCGGGAAGCGGATCAAATGAAACACCATCTATTGTGAAGGGTTTCGATAAATCAACTCCTGCACCTCTAACTACTGAATTTGAAGGTATTTGAAAATCATGTAAATTAGAATCATCCCAGAATTGTTGACCTTCAGCATCGATATTATGGCTATCAAACCATGCAGGCATGCCGTGGTAGAACATTCCTCCACACCAGTTGTAGTCAAATTCGCCCATCATACTTTCGGTCTTGATAAATTCCTCTCGATTATAAACCAGAATTTCAGAAGAAAAAATATTATTGTAAAAATGTACATTTCTCAGCCCGCCATAATTATAAGCAAGTCCTGGATTTATGACATTATGTCCACCTGAAAAACTGTTATGATAAACAAAAACTGTCGGGTGCCATGATTCCGCTAATGACAGATTCTTGTCATGATGCAATTTAATATGAGCTGAAACCCCCTCCGGCAAATAAAGACAATTTTGGTAAATATAAAAAGATCGTGGAGATCGCGAATTGAAATCATGCCACCTAATATTGATTGAATTGTCATAAATCAAATTCCCAAAAATCTCTGTATTTACAGCATTATCAAGAATGACAATTCCAAGGCTGGAATGGAAGAATATCTCATTGCTATATATTTTCAGGTTTTTAGTTTTATGGATATTAATTCCAATCAATCCTTCGGATATTTTATTACCGAAGATTTCGTTGTTTTCTCCGGCTCCTGAAATATATACTTGCCGGTCATCTGACCCCCTATAATCACTTGCATAGAGTTTATAAAAATTATAAATATATTCTTTTAATCCCAATTCGTAGGAGTCATCATTATTAGACCATGCGCCAGGCATCACGTAACCTGAAAAATTCATGGACAGAATATTATTGCTTATTTTGCAATTCGAAGCCCCATCGACAAGTTCAACTCTTTTTCTGCCATTAATAAGATAATTATTCTCAATTTCAACAAATTTTGAATTGCTTCCTCTTATAATAATGCTTTCATCAAATGCCTTTATCGCAAAATCCCTGATAACAATATGGCTTTTATTATCAATCAAAAGCCCCGCTCCTGCAGGAGCAGCTCGTAAATTTTTTTGATTCGGATCGTCGCTATTTTTAAATCGAATATATGTAGTACCGTTTTTGTATCCCCAAATAACAGAGAAAACATCCCAAAATTTTACTGTCCTGTCTTTCGATGCAGTAGTAACCGTGTAGGAAACTGAACTTCCTAAAAATCTGAATCCTTCGGTACTTGTCATATTCGACTCTGCAACCTGTGGGATTTGTTTATCATTCACAACCATGTTGTACGGAACAAAATCGATACTTTGAGTTTTGTAAACACCTGCCCCAACCTCAGGCGCGGTCGTCCAACCCGAAACCGGTCTCCCTCCATCGACTACAGTGATCCATTCACCATTCGGTCCCCTCTCTCCCTCGATGACTATCGGATTTCCGCTGGAGCCCGATGTTTTAACTTCAAGTCTTTCATTATATACCCCCGCTTTAACAATCACATGATCCCCCGGACCAACAATATCCAGCGCGTGCTGTATCGTCCTGTATGGCGCGGAACTCGAGCCATTATTCGAATCCGAGCCGCTGGTGGATACATAATAATTGGCTGCATTCAACCTGACAATAAATAATAAAGATATTACGAGAGTTGAGATTAAACATTTTTTTCCAAATAGAGTCGCTTTCATTAATACCTCCCT
>WJKD01000523.1 GCA_014729315.1 Promethearchaeota archaeon
CAGAAAAAATCAGGCAAGTTTAAAGATGTGATGTATTGAAGAATGTCTAGACTGGATGCCAATGATAATTTAATAAATTATCGCAAAAAGTCAAGATATTTTTAATCTAAAGAGAATCAATGCTCTCTATTATTATCGCTCAGCCTCGACGATGTTAAACCAGGCGATGAATCTCCTGCCGATGTCAGTCAATTTACGACCAATGGTCCACAGACTTAGATTCATTACATCGGCAATTTCACGATGCTGATACCCTTCTAATCGCTTCATGAAAATTATTCTCTCCCGATCCGACAATGTATCAATGAAGTTTTCCAGGTCAATTTTTAAGATGTAATTATCTTCTGAATTTTTCATCGCTGTAAAAGCAGTCAATGCACCTTTCCCGTCATCATCTTCGAAGTGTAGGTAATTAATTTCCACTTTGCCCTGGTAATATAAATGCTTATTATAAACATCACCAGCTTTGCGATCATAGTTACCAAAGTGATTCCTTGCACCGGACCTGAGCTCACCCGCCCGATGCTTCATGAAATTAACCTGTTCTCCGATGGACAATGTTTTTCCTTTTGCACTAGCCACAGTGCAATTTTGGAAAATATTAGCAAGAATATTTTGTAATACATCTGTATCACCATTGGCGATTCGCTTCGCTTGTGATAAGATTGCTGGACTCATAACATCGCTCTTATCCCGGAGAGGAAAAGTCCTGCAAGGCAATCGATAATGTACCCATCGTGAATAAGGCTCGCAGCTATCGATGCAGCGGCTGTCCCGATGCTGAGAAGTGCAAGCTGCGGATCCGGCTGTGGATATTATTGGAGGTGAAACCGTTCATCATGATTCTACCACCAGAGAACATGCGAAGCTGGAAATATCACAAATTGAAGCTGCTCCGGGCAGGCTTGCCGTTGATTGCCGTGAATACAATATTCACGAAAACGAGCATCGATATGAACGGGCTCGCTAATAAAGAACATTTGGCGATTGCTGCCCAGGCACGCAACGATTTACAGCATCTAATGGGAGTTATCCGTGACTGAGAAGTGGCTCAAAGGAGAATTCCTTTGGGCTTTTTTAGCTTAAGAATTCAGGTTCCATACCATGCCCCCCCGTTTTACCGGGATCAGTAAAACAGTGGTACATTTCCCAGAGAAAGTCGATTTTGAAATTTTTTTTTGGCTAAATTTTTCACCCAAAAAGAGGGCAAAATTGGAGCATTTTTTAAGCATTTTTCGGGGTAAAATTGAGGGGAGCTTGGCTGGCGGTGTTGCAATTTCAATTATTTAGGTAATATTGCGATGGCGAAAAATGGGTATCAATTTGATAGGGAAAATGGTAGGTAAATTGGAGGTTTTTTGAAGGTTTTTTCAAGGGTAATTGTGAGTTTGGGTGGTTGGTTTAAAATGTCGGATAACCTGAAAGCGTTTGGTCAAAAATGATATTGAATATCCGATACTTATTATAACGAATATTTAAGCATTTGGAATTTAATTTAATCGGTAAGGTCATCAATTCCATTTCAGATTTCGCAATCTGTTTCGTTTGTATGTATATTATTCATAATGACCAAAACTAAGCATAAGAAGTGGCTATGAACGCAGGTACACAGGTTAGACTGAAATCAGACCCGGGACGACACGGAACGTTTACAGGGAAAAAAAGAGAACGAGCTGGCAGAACTTTAATGCAGGTCCGTTTTGTTGACGGTCCTGAGCTTGTACCTGAGGATCAACTGGAAATAGTTACGGAATTAACAGAGGATCCTCTCGATCTTTTGGAAAAAGGCAAATTAGGCAAAGCGACTGACCTTAGACGAACTTTGGCTCATGTGCGGTTAAGCGGCAGACTCGCAAATTTAATCTATAGCATGGAAATAACGAATACTGGATTTTATGCATATCAGTTCAAACCAGTGCTAAAAATATTAAATTCGCCAGGGAATGGATTATTAATCGCCGATGAAGTCGGTTTAGGTAAAACCATCGAAGCGGGATTAATTTGGACCGAGTTAATGAGCCGTTTTGACTTACGGCGACTACTGGTACTATGTCCTGCAATGTTGAGAGATAAGTGGTGGGTTGAATTGAAACGCCGCTTTGGAATTAATGCTAAAATTCTGGATGCATCAAATACATTAAGCACATTACAGACTGTCGAAAGCGAAGGTGCACTGGGTCATTTCGCCATTATATGTAGCATGCAGGGATTACGACCCTTACAGGGCTGGAATAATGATGATAATCCCAGTTCGGCTCCATCGAGCTTATTAGCAAGATATTTAAGCGAACATGAACATGAAGCCCCCCTGATCGATTTGTTAGTTATTGATGAAGCTCATTATTTAAGAAATCCGGAGAGCAAGACAGCAGCGCTTGGGAGATTATTGAGAAATGTCTCAGATTATACTCTGTTTCTTTCAGCAACTCCGGTTCATCTAAGAAGCAGCGACCTATTTCGTTTACTCAATCTGTTAGATGAAGATACTTTCGCACATCTTTCTACTTTCGATAATATTTTGGAGGCGAATTATCCGCTATTACGTGCTCGTGAGTATGTCCTCAAGAATGAAATCAAACAAAAGGAATTTTTGGAGCTGTTAAACACTGCAAAACAGCACCCCCTCTTGATTGAAAATCGTCAATTAAATAGTCTAATAAATACACCCCCAACAAGCACAGATCTGAAAGATCCAAAGTGCAGAAGCAGAATTGCAAGCCAACTGGATACTATGAACTTATTTGGTCATGTAGTTACCAGGACACGAAAGCGAGAGGTACATGAATGGAAAGTTATTCGCAATCCCACCCCGGAATATATTCCGCTTACAGGAGCTGAAAGGAAATTCTATGAATTGGTCACGAAAATTGTGCGAGATTTTTGCAAGAGGCAGAAGTTTCTGGAAGGATTTCTATTAGTTACTCCCCAGAGGCAAATGTCCAGTTCAATGCCTGCTGCATTGCACTATTGGCAAAGTAAAAAAGAATTTTTTTCGGACGAATTTTTGTATGAAGACATTGGTATCGAGTCTACAAAAGGTAAAATTGGACCACTAACCCAGGAGTTGATTTCTAAAGTTGATCTTTTGGGGGATTTAAAAACGCTTTGGTTAAACGATTCGAAACTTGCGCGGCTTAAAGAGGTCATTTCAAAAATACTATCAGACAATCCATCTGAAAAAATCGTATTATTTTCTTATTTCCGTCCCACTTTGGTTTATTTAAAAAAAAGATTAGAAGAATTAGGTGTCGAGTGTCTCTTAATAATGGGAGGGCAAAACATCAATAAAGAAGCGATACTGAAAGAATTCAGGGCTTCATCAAAACACAATATTCTTCTTTCATCCGAAATAGGAAGCGAAGGCATTGATTTAGAATTTTGCCGGTTTATGATCAACTATGATCTCCCCTGGAATCCGATGCGAGTAGAACAACGAATCGGAAGGCTCGATAGACTTGGTCAGCAGTCACCTAAAATTCATATCTGGAATCTCTTTTATGAAGACACGATTGATTCACGAATTTATGATCGTTTGTATAAAAGACTTAAGATATTTGAATTTGCATTGGGCGGTTTAGAACCGGTTCTGGGAGATAAAATTCAAAAGCTGACACGCGAATTACTGCGCGACCATTTGACGCGTGAGGAGGAAAATGAACGGATCGAGCAAACCGCACAGGCAATTGAAAATATAAAAGTTCAGGAGGAACAACTCGAAAAAGAGGCTGCTCATCTCGTGGCTTATGGTGATTATATTCTAAATCAGGTCAAGGCTGCTCATGAGCTAAATCGTTGGATTTCAGGTAATGATATACAAGTTTATATTACAGACTTCTTCACACTTTTGTATCCGGGTTGTGATTTTAAGCAATCAGAAAAAGATGCCCGATTATTTGATATTAAACTAAGCAACGACGCCAAGCATGACTTGGATAAATTTATCAAGCTTTATCGAATCAACCATTCAACCAATTTTGTAAGAAACGATCCATCACCCGTTCATTGCCGCTTTGAGAATAAAATTGCAATTGAAAACTCTTATAATTGTGAGGTAATAAATCAAATACATCCTCTTGTTCGCTTTGTGAGTCATCAAATTGAAAAATCTGAAAGGTTTTATTATCCCGCAGTGAGCGTAAAATTGAACTCAGAGCATGTTGCTGATATGGTAGAACAGGGACTTTATGTGTTCACTGTGCAAAAATGGTCTGTACAAGGTCTCCAGGATATTGAACAATTGTATTTTGCAGCTCAAAATACCAATGATCCTGGAAGCTTGCTTGATGAAGAAAATGCCGAACGCCTTGTAGTTTCTGCTGCCGCTAATGGAACAAACTGGTTTGAAGCGGCGAATGTTCTTGATTTAAAAACTATTACAGACTTGGCAAATGAAAAATGTCTACGTCTATCCGATGA
>WJKD01000524.1 GCA_014729315.1 Promethearchaeota archaeon
ACTTCCAATTATTCCCACTACAATTGAACAACAGAGAACTACACCCATCATAACCAAGAATAGGTTACGGCGTAAATTAAATTCGCTTTCGTTGTCGCGTTTCAAAAACATATCGAGAAATAAAAATCCCGAAACGCCGTAAGGAGCGCCTTCTCCTAATCCTTGAAACAACCACGAGATGTAGTTGGGGATCTCTACGCCGAACACACTCACGCCCCAAGCTTCTGCTCGCATGCCTAATAGAAAGAGAATTAATTCCACTATCCCAAAAAAGATTGTTGAACTGACGAATATAACAATATAGTTATTATCTCCTCTTTTAAACGCAAAAAATAAGGAAATTGCTAAGGCTATCATCATAAGTATTAAACGCGTTTCAAAATATCCCGCCTCATCAAAGCTTCGGACCATCGCAAATCCATTCATAATGTTTCCTTCCTAATTTTTTTGGTTAATTCGGTTAAATTGGTTGATTAATTATTTTTGATTAACAAAGTTAATTTGGGGTTCATTTCTTCATTAATTTGGTGTCTGTTAACTACAATTATACTTTTATGCTCTAAGTATATATATTTTTCATTACTCTTCTTTCACACCGAATGGAGCACTTACGCTCTTATTACAAATTTTTAAGATGAATGTCGCATTTACGAAACAAATCTTAATTAAGTAATTTTTTCAATACATCACGATTTAAGCGTTTTGACGAATTCCGAAATTTGAGTATATAAAACAATCTTTATTTTTAATCATTAATTTATTCGTCTATCATTGAAATTATCATAAATGTATCAAAAAATTCAAAGTGATGTAAAATTTCTTTCGAAGAATTAAGCAAGAAATTAGCGAAATTAATGAAAGATACCGAAGAATTCGAGCTGAAGGACGTCGACTTAATGGCAGAGTATTTGGAATTTCAAATGCTGCCAACAATCGTTTCAAGCGCAGCACAGGCGGCTGGTTTGCCCGCACCGGGTAAGCTTGGTAAGGCAGAATGGACGCCTACGAAGTTTAAACTGGACGTTGATTACCCCGGAGAAATTCAAACCATTCAATTTATTCGTAAAAATGGTAAAACCTGTACCATTGGTGGCGAAAAGGTTCCTCCCTTTTATAATTTCCTAGGTTTAGATAATAGGAATCCTCATCCTCCCTTGATAACTTACGATGTTTTTGATATGGGAGACAAGATGATGCTCCCTAAACCGATAAAACAAGAATACGGCGAGGTATTAGCCGACCCTGCTGAGTGGGCTAAGTTTGCGGTTGATAAGTTTGGAGCTGAATGCGTTACCTTTCATTCGCTAGGGATCGACCCTGGCACGCTTGATTGGCCCATCAAAAAATCAGAAGAGCTTTTTGAAGGTATCCTACAAGCCGTTGATGTTCCTGTCATTATCGGATGCTCGGGAAACAAGCAGAAAGACGTTGAAATGTTTAAATCGCTTGCGGCAATGTCCGAAGACGATGTATTAATGCTCTCGGCAGCTGATAAGGCGACATGGGAAGAAGTTATCCCACTAGCAGCTAAATACGACCACAACTGTCTCCTTTGGACGAGCTTGGACTTAAACAATCAGATTAAGATGAATAAGGACGCGCTGGAGCTTGGTTTATCTCGTAATAGAATCGTAATGGACCCTACATGCGCTACTTTGGGCTATGGTATGGAATATAGTTTTAGCATTTACCAGAGAATGCGAGTTGCAGGGTTATTAGGAGAAGAAGACTTAGCCTATCCAATTAGCGGCGGAACTACTAACGCGTGGGGTGCTCGGGAAGCTTGGATGAGCGAAAAGAAAGCTCCCGAATGGGGTGCCCGCCAATACAGAGGGCCTGTTTGGGAAATCTTGAACGCATTGAGTTTAACGCTTGTAGGACTTGATTTGGCTATGATGTTTCACCCAATATCTGCAAAACACGTCAAGGACATAACAGTCCAGTTTTTCGAAGAAGTACCAAAAGAGCTAGACAAGCAAGGCTATTACGATTGGGCTTCGGCGAATTTGAAGCGTTAAATCGACTTTAATTTTTTATTTTCTCTTTTTTAAAATTTTTTCGCATACCGTGATTTATCCTTCTTGTTCAATTGGTTTTACAGTTACAGAGATTTGTGGGAGTGGAAAGATTAATATAGGTGAGATGGTTTATATATCGTAGGTAAAAAGCCGTATTTATTTACAAATCGGGAGTGAAATCGTGCGGGAATTTCGAATCAACGAGTTTTTGACGGTAAGGTTGGTGGGCGTGAGAACGAATCTCTACATGAGTGGTAAGAAGTTCATGCAGTGTAAGCGGCTCGTTCTGAACATTCCGCAAGACCAGATTAAGAAATATACCGAAGTGGATTCCATCGACGAGGCTGCCGACCTTTACGAGCACACGATATACGAGCACGAGGTGCTGAGAGAAGGAAAACCACCCGTGGTGGAGAACGACGAGGAGTTTTCGCTGCTTAGTCCCGAAGAGGAGTTTTGGGGGCACTGCAGCAACCTTCAAGCGTGGGCG
>WJKD01000525.1 GCA_014729315.1 Promethearchaeota archaeon
CTGAAAAATAATTTTCTTGGAACATTAACATTATTTAGTAATAATTCTTACATCCTTGATTATTATGGTTATCCATGAGTCTTACTAAATTCTTAACCTTTATATAAACTAAAAACTACTAGATTATTATCAAAATAACCTTTCTATACCGTTAAAATCATTATGCCATTAGAACCTTTGGACTTTTTAAATGGAATGCTTGGACTTGTTTTTATAACTATCACCATCATTTTAGGGATAATCATTTGCTCTAAATATTTTAAAACATACGATAAGAACTTCCTACTAGTCGGGATAACCCTGATTTTCCTCGTTTCTGGTTGGTATGGTACTTCCTTTAGTTTTTTAGTTGCTTTAATTTTCAATAACGAAGGGCTTTCTTACGAGATGATTATGCTATTAAATTTTGTACCTTTACCTATTGCCCTTTTTACATGGATGACGGCGTTTACAAATTTTTTATATAAAGAGAAGCAAAAATTTATTTTGGCGGGCAGTTTAGCTTATATTGTATTCTTCTTCGTTCTATTTTTTTATTTTTTGTTTAATCAACCTGAAGTGATAGGTGAAAAAATATCGCCCGTAGACACGAAGGCAAATAATATTGTATTTGTAATAATATTAATTGGTCTTTTAGTTACCTTACTAATAACGGGTATTAAATTCTCCATCGAAACAATCAAACTTGGAAAATTAGAAACTAAATTAAAGGGAAAGCTTCTTTTCGTGGCATTTATATCGTTTTGTGTTGGGGGATTTTTAGATGCAACCTTACCAACCATAGCAATTACATTAATTATATTCAGAGTAATCTTAATTTCCAGTTCAATTGAATTTTACGGTGGTTTCATTTTGCCAAAGTGGATGAAAAAAGCATTACTCAAAAATGAATTAACTAAAGAATAAATTCAAATAATTAAAAAGAGATAATTTTTATTCTTACTGTACTTGTTGGAATCCATCTTTGCTTATTGAGCAAATCTGAATTTTATATCCTGACGCAGCATCCCTTTCTCTTGAACTTGTTATTGCTGTTTTAATCAAGTCAATTCCTTCTTCTCTCGACATATCGGTTTTCCAATCAGCCTCTAGAACACCTAAAGAAAATGGAGATCCAGACCCATAAGAAACAAATTTGCGTTCTTCGAATAAAGCGCCCAATAGATCAATTCCATACAATTTTCCTTCTCCGTCTTTAAGTGAATATCCTCCAATTATCATCATTGCTAAATAATAAGACCTCCCCGAAAATAATATATTTCTTGTTACATTAGCGACATATTTCGGTTCAGGTACTACGCCCTCTTCGACTTCTTTAAGTCGAGATAACGCTTTGATTTGATTAACAACATACTGAGCATCAGCAACCCCTCCACTTATCGTTGCACAGGTATATTTATTAATTTCAAATAACTTCTGTGCTTGCTTACTCGCAACAAGATATCCCGCACTAGCTTGAGATTCGGTCCCAACGACAACTCCATCCTTTACCACAAGTCCAACTGTTGTTGTTCCCGATTGTATCTTTTTTAGATATTCCTCGTCGATATTATCCGGTCTGTAGCTATTATTCATCATTTTATTCACATTAAATTCTAATATAATTGGCTAATTAGTAGTATAAATCAAATAAAACATCATGACTTTTTTATTTTTCTTAAAAAAATTATAAACTCCGTTAATATAAAAAAATTTTAAAGAAATCCTTTATTTATTTTAATAATACATTAGAATTAGGCTGATCTTTTTCGTATGGCAAGAAGTCAAGCACGAAGTAAAAGGAAATATACAGGAAAGAAATATAGGCGTTTTAGTAAAAAAAGAAAGAGAGATCTTGAAAGTCCTCCTATAAGTACCGAAATTGGTAAAGAAAAGAAGAAAAAGGAAAGAACTATGGGAGGAAATTCTAAATTAAAACTGTTTTCAAGCTCTTTTATTAATGTCACTGATCCTACCAGCAATAAAACCTCAAAAGTGAAGATTTTAGGATTTGAGAGCAATGAAGCGTCAAAAGATTATAATAGACGACACATTTTAACCAAGGGAGCAATAGTTGAGACAGAGCTTGGTAAAGTGAGAATTACTAGCCGTCCAGGACAACATGGAGTTCTAAACGGCGTTATAATCTAAAGTTAAATAAATTATAATTACTTTTTAACAAGAATAAATTCCTTCTAATTTTCATCAAAAAATTCTCAATCGATTAGAGATTTAAATATTCATCAATCACTAATATTGAATTCATCTAATTACTCTTGTATTTTAATGTTTTTTATGTTGGCTTTTTTTCCCTCGACTACATCAGTGTCTTTGCTCCCACAATGCTGACACTGAAATAATTGAAGTCCCGTCAAGTAAGCTTCTTCGCTTAGCGACACGGTTGAGATCTCTCCGCAACTTCTACATTTTATCTTTCCGGGAATGATTTCAATCTTTAATTCGGCCCCTTCTGCGATCGAGCCTTTCGTGGCCATTTTAAACGATTCCTTCAACAATTTGGGAACGATTAATGTTAACTCGCCTATCTCAAGATACACTTCTGTTATCCTATTAGCTTTATATTTCTGAGCCGTAGATTCCGCCACTTTAAAAATATTGTATGCAAATGAGAATTCGTGCATAATGAGAAACTTACCCTCTTTTTCTTCTGATTTCCCGCGCTATTTCATGAATAATCTTTGACTTCTTTTTTCCTTTGGTATTTATGGAGACTCTACCAGTTTTTTCCCACCACGTTCGGGGGTATCGTAATCCATATTCTACTTCAACTAAATATCCTAATTTTTTAGCCGCCTCGGCAATTTCACCAGTAGTAACTTTGTCTATTGCAAGATTTTTAGGAAGCCGTCTTCCTTCTTTTCTTGTTTTTTTAGCTTCGAAGTATTGGGGCCAGAAGAGAAGAAAAGGTTTTCTTGATCGCATATTTAATCATAAAGACCCAATGTTCTTAAACAATATTGTTATTAAAAAGTAAAAGAAATAAAAAAATGACGATTCATTACCAAAACATAGTTGATGTTATAGACTTTCTACGTAGAGTTCTTAATTCTAACTTATATATTAATTTTGAAACAAAAATAAAAAATCGAACAATAAATTTAAAATTATTATTTAAAATTGAATTTATCAAATGAAATAATTTCTAATACAACTTCAAATATAATGCGATTAAATTGTAAAAATCTCTGATATGATCCTCAGTTGATTATTATGGTTGATTTTTCTTCTTTTTCTTGTTAGATTTTTCTACTTTTCAATACATTATGATATCTCTCATTAATTGTTTTTATACTATTATTTAGAAATGAATTATGTTCGTCAGCTATTTCGCGAAAATCTAAAGTGGAAAGCATGTGGCCTTTATGCGCTTGTTCAAAATTTTTTATTACAAATTGATTCTTTGGATCAACTGGGTTAATTTTAACATAATCTTTACACTTTAAACATACTCGAACTCTCAAGTCTACAATCCCCTTTTACTTTTTAAATTTCTTTTTTAATTATTATATTTAAGTAAATTATTTGTTTGATTAATCTTCATTAATTTCAATTTATTAACCCCTTTGGAAGGAAAGTGAAATTTTTTAGAGGATGTGAAAAATATTAGAAGGATAAAAATAAATTTCATTTATCACTTTATCACTTGCTAATCATTTTTCATGCCCCCTTATATTCCGATGGGAGGGTGGTCTAGCTTGGTATGATACGCGGCTGGGGGCCGCGTGGTCGGGGGTTCGAATCCCTCCTCTCCCATCTTCCACAAAACTCTTGAATGCACAATTCTTTCATTTTTAATAATTTTTTTAGTTTTTTATAATAACTTAATTTTCTAAATGTTGCACATTTTCACCAATTTTTGGATTCTTGGAGATTAATTTTCGGCCGTACTCCCTAATTTTAATCTAATGTTGCACATTTTCTCGAAAATTGGGTGTTCCCGGTGATGGTGGGGTGGGGAATTTTTTTCTTCGCTTTAAATTCCGACCTCCCTTTTGCCTTCTGCTGAGGGTGGTTTATTATTCTAATCTACCAAAGATGGTTTGTTGTAAAACTTTGAAAATGAAATATCAGAAAATTTGTTAATTTTTTCTATTCTTAAGAAGAACTCTAATAACATCCCTTTTTTTCCAATATGTAACTCTTTAATGTCGAAAATTTTTGATTTGACACGTCTATTTCTGTTCAGACTCTTTTTGCATTGATAACAAAAAGGGAGTATTTAGTTTAAAAAATTTAATAATTTAAAAATATTTTATCTCATTACAATTATCGAGAATTGAAGTGATTATTATGTCTAATAATAAATTAAAAGTTGGAGTCATTGGGATTGGTAATGTCGCCAATATAGCGCATTTACCTACTTATCAAGAATCACATCTTGCTGAAATCGTAGCGATATCTGATCCACTCAAAACTCATCTTAAGCACGCTCAGGAAAGATATGATATTGCAAAGACATATCAAAACGCAAACGATTTACTAGACGATCCTGATATTGAAGCTGTGAGTATTTGCTCACCCCATTGGTTTCATGCTGAGCAGGTAATCCGCGCCGCTAAAAACGGAAAACACATCTTATGCGAAAAACCTATTGGTATTACATTAGATGAAGTGGACGAAATGATCAATGTTGTTGAGAAAAATAAGGTCGTTTTTCAAACGGCTACCCAAAAGCGATTTGATCCTGGATTTCAATACATCAAAGAGAAGATACTTGAAAACGAGATTGGTAAAGTTTTTCACGCTTCTCTCCATTGGTATCATTCCATGCCTGATTACGGACCAAGAAAGGATGTTATTCAGGAGGCAGGACTATGGAGAATGACCGATAATAGGTGCGGGGGAGGAGACCTTTTAGACCATGGACCGCATTATTTTGATTTGTTTCGATGGTGGTTTGGAGAGGTAAATAATGTTAATGCGCAAATTAGAAGGATAAATAAAAACAGAGTAAACGAGGATCACTCCACAGTATTATTATCATTCAAGGGGAGCGACGCAATTGCCATATTTGAAAGATCAGAAGCATTTTTTGGAGAAGTTTTCGGTGAAGAATTAGGAAAAGTTCACGGAACAAAAGGTACTTATTATTTCGATGTCCCAAACGAGTATAAAAAGAAGCCGCTAAATATCATAAAATATTCAAAAAAAACAGAGACTAGTAAACCCTCTAAAGAAAAAATCCCGCTTCCTAAGGATAAATGGGATCTACCCTACGCCCGAGAAATTCGCTCTTTTATAAATCAAGTCTTAGGGCGGTCAAACGAGGAAGTGGGATTCCCCGAAGAGTGGATTCCTACGATATACGACGGACGATCTGCCCTGGAAGTAGTTTTAGCTTCATATACTTCGCAGAGAACGCAGAGCACCGTTCGATTACCTTTAACAGAATATAAACCTCTGCCCTGGTGTGAATAGTAGAATTTATCTTCAAAGAATTAAATATTCTTTTTTTGCTAAAATCAAAATTACACTCGCAAACATAGAAAATTGCTATCTTGAATGACAAATGAAGACCTATTTTAAAATTTGGTAAAAGAAAACCTTAAGATAAGTTAATTTTCGTTATTGTATTCCTCTATCGCATCCATAGCTGCTATAATATTCTCAGGTGGAACATCGGGTAATATGTTGTGCACAGTATTCCACACATATCCTCCACCTGGGGCAAAAATTTCCAATAATTCTTTCACATGGGATTTTACTTCCTCTGGAGATTTGCGATTTAAAACCTCCGTTGTATCTGCGCCACCCCCCCAGAGCACTAGATCGTCTCCGAAAGTTCCTTTGATAAATTTTGGATCCATTTCTTTTGCACTAAGCTGAATCGGATTTAGTATGTCTATTCCAATCTCAATAAGATCTGGAATTAATTTAACAACAGCTCCGCAAGTATGAAAAAATATTTTCATAGAACTATGCTTCTTCACATAATCGCATAATTCCTCGTGTCCGTATTTAAAAAATTTTTGATAAGTTTTTGGACTAATCATCGGTCCATTCTTTTCCGCAAGATCGTCGCCAAATACGATGATATCTACAACATCCCCAATATATTTGCAGATAACTTTTAAAGCATTAATGTGAAATTCAATTTGGTAATCTACCATTTTTTTTAATTTGCTAGGATTTCGAACCGTATCCATTATAAGTCTGTCCATTCGTCTAAAATTATGGAGATCTTGGAAGACACCTCCTCCAAAATTAAGAATTATACATTTTAGGGTTTCATCTCTTAATTTAATTGCATTTTCCCTTAAATTTTTCCAAAACCTTCTCTCTCCCATGTTGCTAAATGGAGGAAAAATACATTTTGCCCACGCGTTCTTATTAAATGCTTTTATGAACGATAAAAAGGTAAAATCTTCGGGGTATCCATCCTCGTAAGGGTAATAATCTTGATCAAACACCAAGGCGGCTTTTGACATGCTTCCTAATACGGTTCCATCCTCGTCAACTATCTCAAACGAGCCGTCTGGATTCTGTCGAGGTTGAAAAAAATTTGGATATTGCATTTTTATTCCGTTAGTTTCTACATCATACCAATTTTCGTCATTAGTTAAATACGCAGCACCTACATCTAACACATCAATGTTGAATCTGTCAAGGAACCATTCTTCAACTCGAACTAACTGCTGCATAACTTCAAAAACTCTAACATTGCCCTCTTCTATTCCCAAATAATTCTTTAGATTATTATATGCAATTGCCGAAATTCCCGTTACAGTACTTCCACCAATATCTATAGGAACTCTGTCTGGTTCCTTGTGATTTAGCGCTTTTAAAATTCTCTCTCGGGAATTAATTTTTCTCACCTTAAAAATAAACTTATATTAGTAGGTTCTCTTTACAGATATTTAAGATTAATCATTCCGCAGTGAAGAAATTCTTATCTATGAAAACTTGGATTCTTCCTTGTTTTGAGGGTACAAATTTTCATGTAGAGTCTATTTCCATCTCAATTAATATTAAAATGGAGAGAATGAATTAAAATTCAAGGAAAAACATCATTTTTCGAAAGTTTTATAAAAATGTTAAACAAAATATAAATAAAAATTATTTTTCTTTTTGAGGAGTATAGAGATGGGTTTAAACGATCTAAATGAAATTGAAATTATTCAAGGCAGCTTTGCGTTAATTTTTGTATCAATATCTATTCTATTAGGTTTACGTATTTTATTGAAGTATTTTAAACTCAAACGTAAAGAACTAATTACTATAGGTTTAACTTGGATACTAATGTCATCAGGATGGTGGGGTGTTCCGATAAACTTTCTGCTTATTATATTTTTAGATTTTGAATTTCCAGGGATATTTGATTTAACTATTGATCATATATTTATCCCAATTGCTCTGATATGTTGGATTTATACATTTAGCAGTCTTGCATACCCAGACTTGAAGAAACGTCTTACAATAATATATACCATAATTGGCTTAGTCTTTGAGATCTTACTTATCTATTTTTTAATTACTAATCCCGAAGTAGTGGGTTCTAAACCATCAACTTTTAACATAACAATCGGCTTATTTACCTTCAGTTTTATCGGCTTTGCTTTGCTTACCACCATAGTAACAGGTATCCTCTTTGCTCGGAAATCATTGCAATCTGACGATGTGGTTATAAGATGGAAAGGAAAGATCATACTAATCGCATTCGTATCTTTTGTAGTCGGAGCTGTTCTTGATGCGGCTGTACCATTAAGCGCTTTCATGATCATTCTTACCAGAATAATACTAATTTCAAGTGCGTTTGAGTATTATATTGGTTTCTTAATGCCTGATAAGTTGAGTAATTGGATAAAATCAAGAAGCTTAAAATAAATAGAATACAAATTTTCTCCTTTTTTTTTACTTATTTTTATAACAATTAGTTTTGTTAGTCTAAATCCTAAAGATTTATTTTGAGTTATTAAAATTGGATTATTTAACGAGAATCCTATAGCTTGCTAAGGTATCATCCAGATATACATCTTTCTTCTTTAAAGGATGGTTTCACGAACTTAATTGATATTAATTAAAAATTAAGAATGAAGCCAAAAAAGAAAAAATTATATATAGGGTAAAAAAAGTATAGATTTTTTTCTAAAATAAGCAAATATAATATTCAAATCGAAAGGATTGAAAATTTTATAAATTCAAATATGTTTATCTATTTCATTCAATATGGTTTAAAAAAAATTGATAGAATATGACAGTATTAGTGACTGGTGCAAATGGTTTTATTGGTTCGAATATAGTGAGAGAACTTGTTAAAAATGGTCAAGATGTGAGAGTAGCTATAAGAAAAAATAGTGATATCCGAAATATTGATGATCTTAATGTGGAAAGAGTATTTTGCGACATTAGGAACAAAAAGGCTGTAAAAATGGCATTGAGAGGATGCAATACCCTTTATCATACCGCAGCTTATTTTGCTCATTGGTCTCCTAATATAGAATTATTCTACGAAATAAACATCGAGGGTACAAAGAACATCCTTGAGGAGGCCCTTTTTCGAGGAGTAGAAAAGGTTATTTATACTAGCACATCTAATACTATAGGGTCTCATGGGGCTGGGAACTATGTTACCGAAGAAGCAGAGTTCAATGGATGGGAAGCAAAGGACCATTATGCTATCTCGAAGTATCTCGCCGAGATTGAAGCAAAAAAGATTTGCAAAAGAGGTCTACCTTTGGTTATAGTGAATCCTACTTTAGTCATTGGAGTAAGAGATCGAAAGCCTACGCCTTCTGGGGCTTTAATCGTTGATATTGCTAATAGAGATATGCCCGGATACATTGAGGGTGCTATAAATGTCATTGATGTCGAAGATGTGGCACATGGACACATTCAAGCAGCTAAGAAAGGAAGAATTGGTGAAA
>WJKD01000526.1 GCA_014729315.1 Promethearchaeota archaeon
ATTCTTCGGCATATTTTGCGATGGCTCATCTGGTGCTGCATAGGATCATATCGTTCTATTCGAACTTGGAAATTGCTTCCTCATTTATTTCTTTCGTATCTATATTTCCAAAAGGAATTCGAACCTGCTCTATGCCGAACCACTCATAAATGCTACCTATGAGATTATAGGCAATATGTGAATAACTCTCATTAACTTTGAATGGACCTAATATGGCATGAAAATTTTCCGAAGGAGCTTCCTTGTACATCATGTAATGTTTTTGGGGATGTACTGGAAGTCTGTACAACTGACTGTCACTTGTCATATTTCTTAAAGATGTTTGGAAATAAAAGATCTTTGCTTTGTGACTAGCAAGTTTATAGATATGCGAGCATAACTTAGTGAAAAGGAGAGTTGATTCGACTAATGCATAGGAATTGATTCGCAATGGTTCGTCTTCACTTGAATAATTGCCCCAAGCGAGATAGTCTTGATTAGCAGAGACTATAAAAATTATAGTCCCGTCTTTCCATAACTCTAAAATTTTATAGCGCGGATCTACCGCTCGACGATATTTTCCAGAATAAATGTTGAACTTATTATGAACTTGTAAACCCCATCCGCCATACCGAAGTCTAGGTGGATTATTTAATATTTTCATTACATCAGATTCTTGTGATTGAAATAGTGAATTAATTTCGAATTTATCCGGTGTAAAACATGATAGAACGAAAGAAGGATTCTTTTTGAGTTCAACTTTTTCTAAGGCGTCATCAATACGCTGCGAAAGTTTTTCTTCAATAGATTTGTTGTTATCACTCTTTTCTGTGCTAGATAAATTCTGATATAAATAATTCTCCAATTCATCAAGTCGACTGCTAATTGAATCAAATCTTAAACCATCTTTTATTAGCGCTTGAAGCTGTTGTACCGAGAAATGATGCACTCGATCATCCTTGCGAATAAAGTATCCAAAAACCAATTCGTTAGTTTTATTGTTTTCTTCAATTGTTCGAGTTACTAAAAATGGTTTATTTAAAAATTGTTCTGGAATGGTTATTAATAAAAAGCCAGTATCATTTTGATACTTTTTCCATTCAAACGTTATATTTTCAATATCTGGAAATATCCAATCGTTGGTAATTGATTTGTATTGGCCGATATCTATCATATCGGATTTAATTGGTCGTAATTGATCGATTAGATCAATTTTATGCGTTGGGTCTTGTTTAGTTCTGACTCCTATAATAATATACCCACCAATTGCATTAGCCATACTCGAAACGTCTTTTGCATATTCCTGCTTAACATTCTTAGATTCGAAATCATATGGTTCTCCTTTGCACTCGAGCCATGATGTTTCTGGAAAACCTATAATTTTCTGCCATTCAGACTTTTTAATAATCGCTTGTAAATCTTTTTTTGTTGGTATTATCATGGTTATTCTTCAGTTTGTGGATCTTCTCTGAAAGCCAAAGATGCTGCCTCGTCGGCTGCATCTTTCTCTATACATGTTCTACAAATAGTAATTATATTGAATTCTCCATTAGTATCTTCCCATTCAATGGTTTCAGTTTCGCTTTCCCAGCATTCTTCATAACAAGCTTCACATTCAATTTGATCTTCTCTATGTCCACATAGAGCACAATCCATTGATGATACTTTGAAAGTACTCCCTCCACAAGCAGGGCAATCAACTAGAAATTCGCCTTCTTCCGTAAGCTTCTTTTCTAAAGCATTACTATGGGCTTCCCAAAATTCATAAACCTTGAGCAATTCAGACCACTCCTCTTCGCTTTTAAAATTACTTTCCCAATCCAAATTCAAATGTTCTGATGTAAATTTAAAAATAAACGATAATATTCTACCGATTATAGCTTTTGCTTCCTGTGGCACAATCTCAAACTCATAATGTTCCATAGAATTCCTAATTTTTCTGCAAGCATTAATAGTTTTCTTTGAGTTCTCTGGAAGAATAATACCACATATATTTCGAAGCCTATTGATAGCTATATTAGTGGATATAGTTTGCGCTGAAAGAGAAGGATATTTATCAATATTTTGCCAAATAAGAGCAGGATGCACTCTAACAATTCGTTCTTTTAATATAAGCTCTACGACGTGAGCGAGATCTAGTATCACTCGCTTTAAGCTGATTGTACCAGAATCTTCATCATTTGTCAGATGTTGCACTGCATGATAAAGTGAATCTTTAGCATTTTCAATTAGATTTAATTTTAGTATATTCATACTTTGAAAATATTATATTTGATGATATTTATTTCTCAGATCGGCTGCGTCAAACATTATTATCTGTCTTAAGCGCGCCATTTCAATAAAGATACATTTATGAAAAGTACATATAAAGAAAATCCCTATCAGCCGCGTCAAAGTTCAATCATTAATTAATCTCATGCTCAGTTTTTCTTCACTCATATATATGAATTTCTTGGTCGGTAAGAATTTCAATTCTCTACTTGTTAAATAAAACTTATTATATGATCTTGGTTTTGCAATGAATACCATTTTAATAATTTTTCTGTTCCAGAGCTCCTACCATTCCAGAAGACTATAAATAATTCAGCTTTTGTCAAAAATAATAAATCTCGTTCAGTTGGTGAATCGATCCCTTTAGGTAATTGTTCTTTTTGAGCATCTATAAATTGAAGATTATATCTCTCTAACATTTCTAATACATTAGGAGATAAGTCATATTCATTATAACCAACAACAAATACTCTTTCTTTATGGTTAGCTAAGAAATTTATGACACATTCATCCGCTGTACCAAATGAGCCGCATAGCCATGAAATATTTCTTTTTAAATACGGTAAGAGAGTGGTTTCAATTCTCCTTTTGCATTTTTCAGGCAAACAATCCATTGATCCTGTCACTGCAATTGTTTGGATAAGGCTTTTAGGAAGGTGAACAGATTTCGAATCTCTTCGAACCTCATAGGTACCTAAAGTATCTTTGAATGCTTTAGGCAAGATAGGTTTCAGCGTTTTTGATAAAGAATCTCGGCAATATTTTATTGTTCTCCAATCTTTTAAATCGAAAGGTAAATTTTTTATATCTTGACTTATCGTTACTAATGGCTTTTTAAGAGCCATTGCATAGCCTACTTCCCACATTACATTTGGATTATTGGATGTCAAATCAGCAATACAAATTACAGATTCTTGTATGGATTTTAGCAGGTCATCGGAAATTTTACCTGCTGTTTTTATTTCGTCAAGACGGAAGCAATTTACTTCCTTGCCAGGAATTGATGTTTTAATTGATTCCTTAATACAATCATAAACATCATCAAATTCTTTGTCGAACGACATTATAACAAAGCAGTTTAACATAAAGACTCTTTTTTTTTCTAACTATATTATTTGACCGCTGCTCGTCAACAATAAATGTGATTAAAATTTTCATTCCTTCAAGGTAGCTATTAATCGATTCAATTGATGTTCTAAATTATTTTGATCCGTAAAATCTAGATAAATTAAATTACTTATACGAAGCGGTAAATCACAATACCTATACATAATCGGCAAAATGCGACGTTCTCTTGCTGCGGGATCAATTGCTTGGGAAATTACACATTCAAATTCTGTCCATTCACCTGATAAATATTCTGGAGAAAATATTAGCAAAATTTTTTTGCTTTGTATGATTGCTCTTTCCATTTCTTTAATCAGAGGTGCTCCAATTCTAAAATCTCTAAAGTCAATACAAATTCTAAAATCTTCTCTTTCCAATCTTTTTAATAAGTGAGTATAAACCCAATCCTGATTTTTGTGGCTATAACTAATAAAAATATCATAGTAATATGGTGTTTTATTCATTTTCTTTGGATAATGAATTTCAGATTCATTTTCCTTTGTAATTTGTTTTGCATTTAGGACACTTTCAACGCGTTGACGGAAACTATTTAAATTTAGTTTATTTTTGTCTATGAAATCCACAAAACCGTAAAGATCATTCTGCCACAATCGCCAAGCTTCTTCAACATCCAATTGCCAAGCACTACTGGCGATCACAGGCAATTTCGGGAATTTTGAGTGCAAATATTCCCAAAACAATTCATCCTCTGGAGTAATCTTATCTCCGTATAGACATAAATCCAGTAGAATTAGATTAATTTTAAAATCTTCTAATATATCTTTAGCACAATCTGTGGTGTTTGCACTTTCAATTGCATAACGATAGGACTCTAAATATCTTGTAAATCTTTTAATCCAGGTAATATCATCATCAATTATGAGAATAGTTTGCACCATCAAAAAATCCTATTAATTTATGACTTAGTCCTTATAATCATTGAAAAATCTTACATCTAATCTCTCAATAGCGTTTGTTATCGTCTCTATAAAGAGTTCCTTATTCCACTCACTTTTTTTCATGAAATAAGTTGCACCATAGTCTCTAATTGCCTTTATTCTGTTATTATACTCTTTTTCGTCACCCGGAAATCCAGTAACTACCATTGTGGGCATAGTCCTGGCTAATCCTAGTTCTAATATATTTTTCAATAGATCCCATCCCTCAAATTTTTCATCAACTAGGGTGCTTTCATCTAATTGTAGATCAATAGTCGCAAAATGGAAAAATTCCTTTTTTAAAATACTTAATCCCTCATCTTTGGTGTTAGCGATTTGAACCTTGAAACCTTCTTTCTCTAAAATTCGCTTAAACCTTTGGGACCATTGATAATTATCTTCAATTACCAAAATTTTTCCTTTTTTAACCATAACTTATTCCTTTCTTTAGCGTTAGATTAAATATAGGTAGCTGAATCTTGAAAGTACAACCCTTGCCTTCCTCACTTTCCACATCAATTTTACCCTTATGATCAACTTCAATTACTGTTTTTAATATTGCTAATCCATCCCCCATCCCTTTTGCATTTTTCCATTCCGTAAAACCATATTCAAATATCTTATTGATACTCTCCTTAGCTATTCCGTGCCCAGTATCTTGAATTAAAATTTCGCTCATTTTTGATTTTAACATCTGACCTCTGAAAAATATTTTTCCACCATTTGGCATAGCCTTAGTAGCATTTTTCATTATTTCGCTGAAACTCTCCTTTAATATTGCGTAATTACCCCGAACTGTTGGCATATTTTTTAAATGTTCGTAACTAATTTCTATGTCTTTAAATTCTCTTTCGGAAACTATATCATTAATCATATAATAAATATCTACTTCCATTTTTTTTGAATTCAATTTTTCAATAAATTTATTTAATTCAACTGGAATATTTAAAGCTTCCTGAGCAGAAAATTTTATATTTTTATAAAATTCGAGAATTTCATGTCCTGTCAATTGGCTTGCAGAATCCAATAATTCAATGATATCTGCCCTGATGTTACCCACAGAATTATTCATACGATGAGTTATCAACCTAACCATACTTTTAATATTTTCAAAAATGGAAATATGCACGCTCTCTTCAATCTCTTTTTTAGCTGTTTGTAAAGCCTCATATCTCAGAACATTTTGCAGGGCAATAGATGCTTGTGTTGCGAATAATTCTAATAGATTTTTTTCCCAACTTTTTTCCCATTCTTTATCATTTATAAAGTATCTTTCTTTTGAATAAAGATTCATAACACCAATCATTTCATTTCCAGAATAGAAAGGGACTGCTGTAATGGTTTTAAATCCTGCTTCAAAAATTTTAATAAAATATCGCTTTTCAAATCCGGTTTCATCCAACAATTCGTTTATATCTCGAGTTAATATTTTCTTGCTTTTAAGAACGTATCCTGCAAAACTATTCTCTAAAGTTAAATCAGATTCATCATGCAAAATATCCTTTTCCATGCCAAAATAAGTTTCAAGACAGAATTTTTGAATAGCTGAATCATATAATCGAATTGTACCGATTTTAGCACCTAGCAATTCACCTGCTCTCTCAAGAATTAAATCGCTAAGCTCTTTTCTGGTTTTTGTTAAACAAGATAGACCGATACTTCTAATATCGTTCACCAAACGTGTCATTTGAATTACAATGACAGCTTGTCCTGCAAGAATTTTTAGCAATTCCTCATCTTCTTTGTTAAATGCCTTTAGGATTGGACTTTCAAGGTTAATTGCTCCTATTGGTTTTCCCCTAATCCTTAATGGTTCAACTAACTCAGAGCGCATACTCTCAATTAGTGGAGAGTAGTACTTTTTCCAAAGGTCATCCGATTCAGATACGTTTATGGTTCTATTTTGTAACACTGCAAGCCTAGTAATTCCGATCTTTCCTTCAAGAGGCAAATTAATTTTTTCTCTATGCGGTCCAAGAATTGCATATGGGATCAAATAATCTTTACCATCCACATTTTCCACCAATGAAATATGCCCTCTAACCTCACTAGGATTAGTTAATTCTATTCCAGTATTTACAATAAACTCAAAAACTTTATCTAGATTCCAAGTTGAAGCAATCAACGTATCTAGTTTGCCGAGAGCTTGTAATTTCTTGCGAGCCCTTTCTCTTTGTCTTATTAAACGTATATTTTGAATTGCATTTGCAGCTTGATCTGATAAAGCTTTTATCATCTGTACGTCATATTCGGAAAAGTTATTTTTTTTCTTACTTTCAATATGAAAAACACCATATACATTATCTTCCCACATAAGTGGCACTGAAAGAGAAGATTTTACGTCCTTATCTACATCAGTTATCGGTG
Organism: Promethearchaeota archaeon; assembly: GCA_014729315.1. The sequence goes on from WJKD01000526.1 coordinate 6,663, forward strand.
TTCCGTTCACTTTATCATGCGTGAAACTAATATAATGAGGATTTTCAATAACATTTGGAATATTTTGTATACTTTTTGTTCTAACAGCATAACCAGTAATGCCCTGGTCCGCACTCCAATTAGACTGTTCAATATTTTTATAAAGTTCAGACGTGACTTTCATGGTTAAACTATGACTATCCGGATCGTAATTTGCAAAGTACCCCAACTCTTCGCCGAGAAAATCCAATATATCTTCTAAAACTCTAACTGGAATGTAAGTCTCCAAATTTATTTTAGACGATTCATCAACGAGCCGTCTAATATTATATATCTCCGATAAGCTGAATGTTAACTTATTAGTTAACTCCTCTTTTTCCCTTGTATTTTTTATGGAAATTGCAGCATAAGATCCAAATATTTCCATAAGGTGTTGGTCTTCTTTTTGGAAAAGCACATGCCGTCGATAATTTATAAACATTACACCAACAGCTTCTTTATTAATTTTCATTAAAATTGCAGCTGTCGATTTAATATTCTCTCTAAATACAAAATACTCTTTTTTCGTTTCGCTCTTGTTGACACATTTTCTAGACATTATTGGGTCATTTACGGAATTTGAGGTGAAATAACTAAAGCCTTGATTTATGATCTGATAGACTACATCTTTTTTTTGAGGCACCTCTAAAATTCTATGAGGTATTTTCATCGTACCAAACGCAATAGGGCTCCCGAGGAAAATGTCTCTTTTTTGATCATATTGGTATAAAGTTACAATATCGGCTCCAAAAAATTTAAGAGCTGAATCAGAAATATGAGAAAGTACTTCATTTAATTTTTTGTTTGAGGTTAGTGTCTTGCCTATCTCATGGATTCTATTTATATCTTCCAATTTTTTTATATTGTTATAAGCAATTTCAGCTTGTCGAGTAATAATTTCAATAATCTTTTCATCACTTTTGTTAAAACCACTTTTAGCTAGTATAGTTTCACTGTTATCTAAATTGTAGTCATCAGATTTCTTATTAATTGATTTTAATACTCCAAATTTTTCATTACTTATTTCTAACGTCGTAACCAGCAAATGCTTAAACATTTTGGATGGCAGCAAATGCTTATATTTTATTGTGATATCTTTTAATATGTGGGGACTTGAAAGAGGTTCAGCAAGATTGAGTATTTTAACATCTAAAAGTGGTAATTCTCCAATTATTCCTTCCCCGAGTCTATATTGAGAATCAAATGCGAATTCATCGTCAGAAAGATCGCTCTTTACTGCAACTTTGCTCAATAATTTGTGATCTTTACTTGTAAAGATATATAATATAGCTACTTCGCATCTAATGCGTGAAAAAGTTTCTTCAACCACACTTTGATATAATTCTTTTAGATTGTCAACATTTTGAAATCGTGAAGAAATTTCACTTGAAATATTTGTATTGTTTAATTTCCTATTTTTAAAATTGGCTGACTTTTTCACATTAAGCATAACTTCTCCTGTTGAAATTTAAAATATTAAAGATTCAATAAAAAATATGTAATTCTAATTATCATATATTATTGAATTATTGGCAATTCTATTCTTAAAAGGGGACATTAGCTATCTTAAAAATCAAAATTCTGCATAATTAAATATAGTAGATTTCAATTATAATATAATGATCATAAAAACAATCTGCGTATCTAATTGAAAAAAAATTTTAGGATAAATATAAGAAAAATTTTGCATATTGTCAACATTAAAATTGATATTTTTTAATATTTACGCAAATTATTACAATCTGGGAGCAGCCATCAAAGAAG
>WJKD01000527.1 GCA_014729315.1 Promethearchaeota archaeon
AAAGATAAAAAGATATTTTAAAAACCTAAAAAGGATAAATTAGAAAAAGAAAAAGGACAAAAAGAAGAATAATGGTTAATGAGGAAATTAGGGTTCCGATTTCTGAAGTGTGGTATTCCAAACTTAAGAAGGTTGGAAGTTTGTTAAATATCGATTTGAACAAATTGATCAATTTGGCGTTTAAGGAATTTTTCGACATGATTTTAAACGACACTGAGCTGTTTTTGGATGAAATTGGACTCGTCGATAAGTTAAAAAACTGCCTTTAAAAGCTAAAAATTTTTTCTTTAATCTAAATTTATTTTTCTTACATTTCACTAATTATGTTGTGGATCTCTCGTTTTTGAGAAAGACTAATCCCTAAATCGATGGTATCAGGATAATAAAATTACTTCCTTGCGAAAAGTCTCCTTCAACTCTATTTTCCACCCAAATTTTTCCCTTATAAGTCCCAATAATCTTTTTTACTAAAGTAAGTCCTATACCCATTCCTTTATCTGAAATATCTGAGTAATCCGTATTTTCAAAAATCTTCTTTTTTTTATCATCAGTTACACCAATTGCGTTGTCGATAAATTCAAATTTATAGAAACTAGTACTTTTTTCCTGCATATACGATGCTCTCACTTTTATATTAATTTCGTCTTTATCGTTATATTTTACGGCGTTAATGAGGATATTTTCAAAAACTTGTTGGATTAAGTTATTCCCTAAGACAAATATATTACCCGGAGGTAAGTTATCTCGAATATATATCTCTCTGTCATTGAAAGTGCTCTTGAGATATCGTATACATTCTCTTAAAATTTTTTTTACTTCAATGGGTTTAATTTCTGGTTTGGATTCTTCAAGCTTGGAAAGAAGATGAACGTTTTGTATTAATTTCACTCCCCTATTTACTTGGTCAATTATAATCTGACAAAATTCTTTAAGTTTCTCGTAATTGTTTGTGTTTTTTAAGAAATTCATACATAAATTTGAACTCGATTTTATGTTATTTAATATGTTATTAAAATCGTGTACAAATAAATCTCTGTAAAAATTAGCTTTTCCAATTGCAGTCTTATATATTTGCTCTGCTTGGTTTAATTTATTAATTAGTATTTTTTGAAAATTAATGTTGTATATGATTAAGATACAGTGTAGATTTTTTGGGTCCTTTTGAAAACGTTTACATCTCAGTTCAAACCAAATCCAATCTTCCGTATCCAAACTTCTTATTCTAAATTGAATTTTTATTCCTTCTTTTAACTCGTTTTGTAGAAATTTTAAAACCTTCATTTTATCTTCGGGATGAATATTATCAAGAAAGGAGGGAAATTTAATGATTTGATTCATTTTGTCAAAGAATTTCTTAATTGAGCTGTGATTCAAGTATTCAAATTCCAAATTCTCATTAAGTATTCCTATTAAATCATGCCTTTCTTCGTTGATTAATTGATATATTTCTTGTAAACAATTCATTTTTGTTCATTTGGTTTTTTTTTAATGTTGCTTATATCACACTGATTTTTTTCGCATTAATCAATCAAATCTTGTAAGAAAAGATTGTTATCTTGATCAGTTCTTTTTCTTCTATGTCATATATGGCACCATTATGAATCAAAGATAAAAATAATTTATAATTTTTTCGATATATATAAATCATGAGAATCACATTTTGTTTAATCTGAAAGTATAAATACTTAATTCTTTACTAGTACAACGCATTTAAATATGGTCTTCTCTTATTGTCACGGATAAATCATATAAGCTCTAAGATTATTAAAAAATAACAAAAGATTATACACTTTGTAATGCCGCGTTATAGGACTATTAGAATTCCCGACGATTTGGTTAAAAGCATTCAAGAAATCATCGACGATCACAAGGAATTAGGGTATCGCTCGCACTCAGAATTTATTATTGACGCCGTTCGTCGTCGTGTTGAAGAATTCATCAATTTTTCTCAAAATAGTTCAAAGTAGGTATCGCTCAGATTTTTCAATGTGTTTTTTCATATTTCTCTAATCCATTTACAGATATTGAATAAGCTCATTAACTTTTTCGAAATCTCCCTTTTATTAATTAGACGATTTATGAGCTATAAAAAATAAATATTAAAGACATGAAAACTTCACTTAGGTAATCCTAAAAAAGTGTATTATTTTTAGGAATTTAATAGGTATGTTATTGTAATTAAGTTAATAGATTAGAAGTCGTTTGATGGTCAAAGAATGTCAAATTATCGTACCATTCGAGTTCCAGAACCTTTAGTTGATTCAGTAAAAAAAATAATCGGTGAGAGAAACGAGTTGGGGTATCGTTCTCATTCAGAATTCATTATAGATGCGGTTAGAAGAAGAGTCGAGAAGTTGATAGCTAAGGAATAAGTTTGATTTTGCATTTCTCGAATAATTCATTATTAAGGATTAGCTTAGATTTAACTTCAACTAAAAGAATTGATCTCTCAAAAAAGATAATATTAGAACACATTCATTTAGAAAAGCCGGAAGAATACTTTTTTATCATGAAAATTTTTTCTTGATGATCAATGAGTTTAAGAATTAATAATTATAACTCTTCCTTAATTAATTGCATGAACTTGGCTTGCTTTTGATCAAAATTAAGATTCATAATTTAAAACTTCCCTCAAAGAGGATAAGAATAAGACTTTAACTATATAAAAAAAAGAAAGAATGTTGTTAATAATAAATTTTAGCTCGTTTGAGCAGTTTTTTTAAGTGTTTTGGAATTTCAGTTATGGGATTTCCTTGCATTTGGACAATAGATAGACTTTTTAGTTTGTTCATACTTTTAGGAAGATCTCTAATGTTATTATTCTGGATTGATAGTAATTGCAAATTCTTGAAGCTTGAAATCCAATCGGGAACTTCTTCTAAATCGCAATCGTTTAAGATCAAGTGCTCTAGTTCTTTTAGATTGTCTAAGAATGGGGGCATCCTAGGCATAATATTACCACTTAAATCCAGCGAGACTAGATTTTTCAAATTTCCGATCGAGTCTATCCAAAAATTAATGTTATTTCCTTTTAAAATAAGGTGTCTTAAGTTTTTTAGTTCTCCTATCTCTGGTATGATTTCACCAATTTTTTGATTAGCTAACCCAAGTCCAATAATTTTTTTATTATCTATCCACAGACCAAAAGAGTCTGATGTCATTTTATCAAGCTGAGGCAATATACCCACTTTTGTTTCAATCTTGGCTAAAAGAACAGACTCGTTCTTTTTCAAGCCTAAGTTTTTATAAAACAGTATAGATTCCTCTTCCGTTCTAGTCGTTTTAGGTTCTGCTTTAGGCGTCTTTTTGGCTTCTTGAATTACATGCTCTTCGACCAGTTTTTGGAATGTAAAGGTATCTTCGAAATCTTGGTTATGTTTGTGATTATGAAATTTTAATTTTAAGGAATCGCCTTCAATTGGACCCCAAAAATCGGTTTTTCCTTTCTTTTCATTGTACACAGTGAACTTGATGATATTTTCTTCAATCTCGTAGGTTTTAGCTTTTTCAATATTTGAGCTCTTATTCCACTTATTCCATATTTCTTTGATATCTGGTCCCTTATCAGCGAAATATAGAACAGTTCCATCGGGATAAAACCTTAGGTATTCGATGTATTGAGGATCGTGAGATTTATATAATCCATTAAATTTAACTCTGACAGCGCTCAATTTCTTCTCTGCGGCTTTTTCTTCGATTTCTTTATCAACGGGCGCTTCAGTAACATTTTGAGAGTGCGCTTCAAATTTTGCCTTTAACTCGTAATATGAATCAATAGTTACATTTTTCGCCTTCAAAGTTTCCAGAATCAGGGGGAACGAATCGAATTCGTTATCAGCAATTTTTAAAGTCCTAAGGTTGTTAAATGATGATAAGTATCTGGGAAGCGATTTCAGACTACAGTTTGTCAGTTCTAAAGTGTGAATTTTATCCAAATATGTGAAGGTTTCTGGAAGCTCTTTTAGTTCTTTTCTGTTAATTTTTACGATTGTTATAAAATTACCCGAACTGCTGAACGAATTAATCACTCCTCCCGCCGCCTCTCTTAGATCGTATAGTCCTTTTGCTTG
>WJKD01000528.1 GCA_014729315.1 Promethearchaeota archaeon
AAAAGCTAAAAGATAGGTTGAATTTACCCATGATTGAATATCGTTCGAAGCAGTATATACGTCTGGAAAGTAAAAAAATCCGAGCTTCACGTTGTTCGCTTGCATGTGCGAATTTAATTGATCAGCGGGCAAAATTCCCGTAAGAATCAATTGAACAATAATTCCTAAGCCTAAGAATAACAAAATGTCATCGTATTCTTTTGTCTTTCGGTAAACGAGAAGTAAATCTCGTAATAATGCAATAATCCACAACACAAAAAGGACTGTGTATACAAGCAAAATATCAAGCGCATAATACCAAAGAAGATTTGCTGGAATTACTGCAACAATGTACGCGATAAATCCCCAGCGCTCACCTTTTCTAAAGAAATCGTAGCATAGAAAAATTCCGTAAACGATAAAAAATGTAGCTAACAAGATTATAGATGTTAGATCAATAGCCATTGAATTTACATCTCTTTTTTAATTTAGCGTTTAATTTTGTTACAATTATTATTGAAATTATAATATATTTAATTTTTGAAATTTTTTAACAAGTTTTTTAAAAATCCATAAATTTGGGAAAAAGGACAAATTATTCATAAAGACTTATTTTTATAGGCTGTAGTATTGAATCTTTAGAAATCCAAATTAAAAGCGTTTTTTTTAGAATAGTGTTTCCAAGCTTTTCTCTTATCATTAAAGTATAGACAAAATGTATTAATTATTAGGAGATTGTAAAAAAGAGAACAACTAACCTTCAACTTTAAAGATTCTTCTAGCCCAATTCGGTAAAATGAAACCGATGTAGAATGCTATTGAGGAGATTGTCAGTACAATTCTTGTAATTACGATAATGACTATATTATAAACGAGATACGGTAATACCGCTCCTAAAAAAAAGAGAAGAACGCCAATTAAAATCAATTTTCCTTTTAACTTGATTTCTACCTTCTCTGATCTCAAAGAACGTTGAGTAAAGACAATTCCCGTTGTCAGCACAATCATGATCGCGGAAATTAAAAAAATCGCAGGGATAAGACTCCATTGATAATCAAATGGTCCCCGAAAGTCAGCTATTAAAGCGATATCTATTAAAAAGAGCAAGATAAAGATTATTTCAAATATAATACAAATAATTCCCGCTATTATCAAAATAATTTTTCTATTTTTCAAAAATAAAAGCTTAGTAATAACGATTAGCCAACAAAATATCGCAAATGGCACGTAAAATACTCCAATGGTTAGAGCCACCTTAATAGTAATAGCGAGATAAAAAGCTTCGTTCAAGGAAGCGTTGGTTAAAAGAATTACTAGAAACACAACAGCGTCAGAAGTCCACGCACCCATCAATCCTAAAATTGCTAAACTTAAGAAGAGTAGCTCACTTTTTTTATTTTTTAAGAATTTTCCAAGAATAACTATTATTAATATTAGGGTTATCGTAATATATATTAAACTAAAGCTTCCTTGCATTATTTCTAATAATTCTAATTTAATAGCGACCACCTTTATTTCATTTGAGATAATTCAAATATTAAATCTTTTGTTGTTTTCAGATTTTTTTTGAATTTCCTTAAAGTTATGTTTATTATTCTTTAAACAAATATTGAGGCATATTGTAGTATGTATTTTCTAAAGTCAGGAATTAGCTTATAGGATACTAGGAATTTAAATCATTGATAATTTCTTCGAAGGTCGTCATCATGTTTTTCGCTGCGTTAATATCATCTGATTCGCTCGAGAGCAGTATAGCGTTCCTATACAAAGATATTTTGATTGTGGTTGAGACTTTCTGATGATCGTCTATGACTTTGAGTTCGTTGATAATATCGTGATATTTATATCCTTGCTCCTCAGTTGCCTTTCTTAGAAGGTTATGAAAGTCATCTATAATTTCTGGAGATACCGTTAATGTTTTATTGACTTTTATTCCCTTGGGAAACCCACGTGTTAAAGAACTCATTAAATCGTCTTGATTTGTCATAATCTCAATTAATTTTAATAAAATAAAATTTCCATCACTATAAGGAGCGTATTGAGGAAAATAAAATTTTAAGGTATCAGCGGCAGCAAAACAAGCCCTTTCGTCTCGAATACCTCGTGAAATTTCGCCGGGATCATTGTCAATCTCTTTTACAGGATGTCCGTTCTCTTTAATGAATTCCTTAGCGATAGATGAAACTGAGGGTGTGGTGATAATGGTGCTTGAAGCAGCATTTATGATTTTTTCGTCGTAAGCAACAAATAACATCAGAAGATCTTCAAAGTTAACTTCAAGTCCATTTTCGTCTATAACTAATACTCGAGAACCGTCCACATCGAAACAGACGCCCAAATGGCTATTTGATGCCTTAACGATATCTGCAGTGTTTCTAATGGTATTAATATTAGGGACGGGATTCCGCGCTCTTTGCCTGTAATGAGTATTTAGCGCTATTACTTCTATACCTATTTCGTTTAATAGAATAGGAGTGATTTTTCCCGTGGGCCCATAAGAACAATCGACCACTATCTTCAAATTTGCTTTCTCAATTCTTTTTTTGTCGACAAGTTGCTGTAAACTCTTTATATATATATCTTCTGTTTGAGGAATATGTGTAATCTGCCCAATCTTATTAGGAGGAACCCGCCGAATATCTTTAGGATAAATCTCATATTTTTGGATAATCTTTTTTATTTCTGAAGGTGCTAATTCAATTCCCACGGCATTAACAAATCGAGCACCTACATCTTCTGAATAAAGATGCCCTCCTGAATAATAAGAACCTCCACTTGCTCCAAATCTTCTAATCGTAAATTGTAAAAGAGGATAAGTGCAATCTGAAAGATTTAAAAGATTTACACCTGTAGACATAATTCCTGCCGTATATCCTCTTTTTAACATGCGTGAATCGCTGTGGAAATCACGACCAATTACAATTGAATCGTTTTCATTAAACATATTTCCATGGATCGCTCCCAATGAAGCTCCAATTTCAGGTGTAAAAATATGATTGGCTCTTCCGATGAGTCTGCCATTGTTATACATATCGTTTAGGTTTGTCATTGTGAATTTCACAGATTACATTAATATTTTATTGAATTTTCTAAAAAGAAAATATATAATATCAAACAAAAATGACTTTATATTTTTTATCTTTTAAATCTATAAACATAATTATTTGATTTTAACTAGTCGCAAAATCAGAGTAGAAATCAAGCTATTTAATAATCATTAACAACATTTTTAACCTCTTAATTAGATGGCACTCGGATGAGTTTTGCACAATTTTAATTAATAATTTATCAGTCTAAGAAATTTAAAAATATTTGTTCTTTCTATGTACAACCTTTAATTAAATTAAGAATGGCACATTTAATGTATTTAAAAAGTGAAATTCCTTAGAAAACCTACCTGAAAAGTGATCAGAGTTGAAAATTTCGAGAGAAGCCAGAACTAAATATCAAATTGACGAGTATGATTTTGATGAAAAAGGAAATTTATTTTTCGATGGTAAAGTCCATCTGGTGAGGTCTTTAGTAAAGAAGCTTAACGAAAAGAGGGATTTAATCAGCTTTCCTGAATTAGCTATTAGAACGGGACAATTTAACGGAATGTCGCTAATCTTTGAGATAAATCATTATTTTCTCAATAAATATCGCGAAAAAAATAAAGAAATTTCTCTCAAAAACCAATTATTTGAGCATCTAAAAGAAACCATCGGTTACGAGGAATTATACGAAGCGACAAAAACATTGGTCGATGAATTTCCTCCTGAAAAGATATACACGAAAAAAAAGGATATCGACAAGTTTTTAAAAAAAAAGGAGGGAGACATTGAGAGAACAGCAAAATATTTGGACGAGTTTGTAAATTTATGGCTTGCAAACATCAATCCTGCCTTTTCTCCATATTTAGAATTATTTGATGATTATAAACTTGAAAAAAAAACAGTATACAAAAAAATTGTTGACGAAATAGAATCTTTTTTTGAAGATTTACCAAAATTCGGACCAAAAAATCAAAATCTTATTAAAATGCTTAAAGACCCTTACAAAGAGCATCCACATTCCATCAAAGAACAACTTGAATATATATATGAAGAATGGGGCAGTATTTTAGATGTGTATACTTACAGAATTTTAATCGCCCTTGATTTAATCCGGGAAGAAGAGATGTTTAGAGGATTAGGTCCTGGTGAATCAAAAGTTATTGAATACGATGTATTGGACGAAAACTACACGCCAGATAAAGAATGGATGCCTAAAGTCATAATGATTGCAAAAAACATCTATGTATGGCTTGATCAACTCTCTAAAAAATATCATAGAAATATTTCAAAAATAAACGAAATTCCAGACGAAGAACTTGAACAACTTCGGAAATGGGGATTCAACGCTCTTTGGCTTATCGGGTTATGGGAACGCTCCCAAGCCTCAAAAACGATTAAGAGATGGTGTGGTAATCCCGAGGCGGAAGCTAGTGCGTACTCTCTTTACGATTATGAAATTGCTAACGATTTAGGTGGTTATGACGCGTATAAAAATTTAAAAGACCGCGCCTGGGCCCGAGGTATTCGCCTTGCCAGCGATATGGTTCCTAATCATACGGGAATCGTCTCAAAATGGACTATGGAGCATCCTGATTGGTTTATAAGTCTTCCGTATCCACCATTTCCTTCGTATTCTTATAAAGGTGTTAGCCTTTCGGGAGATCCTAACATCGGTATCTATCTTGAGGATAAATATTTTACTCGAACTGACGCAGCAGTCACCTTTAAAAGGGAGGATTATAGAAATAACGACACGCGTTATATTTATCACGGAAACGATGGTACTAGCTTTCCTTGGAACGATACAGCACAATTAAATTTTTTGAACCCCGATGTCCGTGAAGCAGTGATCCAAAAAATCTTGCATGTATCCAGATTATTTCCTATCATCCGTTTTGATGCTGCAATGACATTAACACGAAAACATTACCAAAGATTATGGTTTCCAGAACCAGGTACAGGAGGGGCTATCCCTTCAAGGGCGGAGCATGGCCTTTCAAGGGAAGAATTTTACGAAGCGATGCCTAAGGAATTTTGGAGAGAGGTTGTAGAAAGAATAAACAAAGAAAATCCAGATACTTTGCTATTAGCTGAAGCATTTTGGCTTCTCGAAGGATTTTTCGTACGTCATCTCGGAATGCATCGCGTTTACAATTCTGCTTTTATGAATATGCTCAGCGACGAAGATAACGCCAAATATAGGGCGGTTTTAAAAAATACATTAGAATTTGATCCTAAAATCTTGAAACGATTCGTAAATTTTATGAACAACCCAGACGAAGAGACTGCCATCAAACAATTCGGCTCTGGAGAGAAATATTTCGGAGTCTGCGCGATGTTGGTAACGATGCCAGGCTTACCAATGTTTGGACACGGGCAAATAAAAGGATTTCACGAAAAATACGGTATGGAATATCGTAAAGCATATTGGGACGAAAATGTTAACGAAGGTTTATTAAAACATCACGAACATACCATTTTTCCAATAATGAAAAAACGATATTTATTTGCAGAAGTGAAGAACTTTTTATTATATGACTTTTGGACTGGAAATTACGTGAACGAAGATGTTTTCGCGTATTCTAATAGAATAGGAGAAGAAAGAGCCTTAGTAATTTATCATAATAAATATGCCGAGACATCGGGTTTCATTAAAAATTCTGTCGGATTTGCTGTTAAAAAAGAAAATGAAACGGAATTAATCCAAAAGACCCTCGCTGAGGGGCTTAAATTGCCCTACGAGGGATATTGTATTTTCAAGGATTATATGACGGGATTAGAATATATAAGAAGGAATAAAGTCATTCACGATCGAGGTTTATATATCGAACTCCACGCCTACCAAACCTTTGTATTTATGGATTTTCACATTGTTCAAGACAATCAATTTTTCCATTATTCTCAATTATACGACTTACTTGGAGGAAAAGGAGTATATAATATTGATAACACGCTTCAAGACATAATATACGAACCTTTACATTCACTTTTTCAAGAGATTGTAAATGCAGAAATTTATACAAAGCTACTCTCGACTCCTAGCAAGGACGAAACAATAGAGATGCTGCAAGTTAAATTAGAAGAATTCTTGCGAGAAATCAACAATTATTCTAGGAGTGAAACTAATAGCAATGATATTTACGCTATCAAGAATGAAATTATCGAAAATTTAAAAAAAGTGCTATTTTTACAGGAAAATTATAAAGATATTACTATAAAAGCATCATTAAAACCATTTTTACTACAAATCATCCCGAAATCTCCGTTTGAATGGGGTATCGCTCTCACTTTTGGATTAATTCGATTTGTCGGAAAAGTGATTTCAGATAACAAATACGAACAGATTAGTAGGAGCTTAATAGACGAATGGCGATTATCCAAATATATAGAATTGACATTACATTCTCTGGCATCTTCTAAAGATATCATTGAGACCGATTTTATACCTTTAATAAAGCTAATGATTTCGAATCAAACATTCTTTAGAAACGAAGAATTAGAATCATTAGATAGTTATGCTATACTGCGAAACCTAATTAGCGATCCAGAAATTCAAGATTTCCTTAATATAAATCGTTTTCAGAATGTGTTATGGTTCAGCGCTGAAAAATTTGATAAATTTACAAAATGGTTTTCCTTCATAATTTTAATTAATTGGGTCGAGGAAGAAAAATATGATAGAAAGAATTTAGAGAAGTATATTCAACATATTCAAACTTGGATTCACTCCGCAGAGAATTCGAATTATCAAGTGGAGAAGTTATTAGAGTTTGTCAAACAAAAAGGGCTTAGTTAGTTTAATTACATTCTAAGAAAAGAAAAAGTTCAAGGAGAAGATGATCCTCTTTATTATTAAATTTAATTTCTATTATTCTACTTTTTGTCCCATCTCAAGAGTCTCATCTTGTATAACTTGTTCGCTGCTTACTTTACAATAAGGAGCAATTATCGCTTTTTTTAATACTACGTTATCACCTATTTCACAACTATTGCAAATAATAGAATCAATAATTTTACAACCCGCTCCTACTTTAACATTCTCCCATATCACACTTCTCTCTATTATCGTGTCTTGACCAATTGAGACATTACTTCCTATCACGCTCAGTTCTTTAATTCTCACATTATTGTGAAGTTTGACATGCTCTCCAAAAGCTGTCGGTTTTTCAATCTTCACATCCCTACCCGAATCTATGATTCCCATGACATATACTTCATCGTATTCCTCTCCGTTAGGAGTGATCGGCCAGGCGTATTTTCTTAAAAGGTCCCAATTTGCCCATAAATAAGTTTCAGGATTTCCACAATCTAGCCAATAATAGTCTCTGACGAAACCATATAAATCGTACTTATTTTCGAGAAGATACGGGAATAATTCCCCTCCGAAATCCATCAAATTAGTCTCGTGAAGGATTTTTTCTACTTTGTCTTGGAAACAATAAATACCGGTATTTATTATGTTAGTATGAAGGAATAATTCAGCTTTTTGGGTCATACTACTTAGATATAATTCCATCGGACCAGGTTTTTCTAAAAATAAATAAATCTTTCTTTCCTTATCGAGTAAAACAACTCCGTATTGAGAGGTGTGGCTCTCTACTGTCTTCATTGAAATGGTTGCAATCCCGCCTTTCTTAGTATGAAAAGACATGAAATCGCGCATCGGTAGGTTCGTTACAATATCAGCCATAGAAACCACCACGTTTTCGGAATCCAAATGGTCCGTTAGCAATCTATATGCGTCAGCCGTTCCTACGCTTTCTTGAACAACACATTCCAGTTCAACATCGCCCAATTCGTCTTTGGTCCATGTTTTTTCTATATATTCCTTTAGTTTTTCTCCCATGTAAGCCAACGCAAGAATAATATGCTTTATGTCAGCGTAAATGAGATGCGCTATGGCGTAATCAACCATCGGTTTATTAGTTACCTTAACAAGTGGTTTTGGGAGTTCCGCTGTCAAAGGCATTAGTCTCGTGCCTTTTCCACCAGCCAATATAATTGCTGACCATTTGCGCGTCATTTTGTTTAGATATTGATGCTATTTATGGTTTCAATACTTATTAGATAATACACATTACATAATAAATAACATTATATTTCTTCTTATCCTAGTCTTTTTTTCTTTAAGAGAAAATAATCAAATATCGATTCTTATTTAGACATTGCATTTCTAATTTCAGCAGCTGCTTCGTGAGGTAACATTCGAGCTACGCGCATATCATCCGCCATTTCAGCACCTCCTATGATTTCGTGAGGAATAATATCTCCAAACATGTGAAAATCCGCGTTGTATCCAAATGGACAACAATTAAATAAAATATTACGGTTATTATCGATCTCTAGTTTATCTAAGGCAATAAATATCTTTTTTAACGATTTTGAGAGATCATGAATTTGGTTAATGTTTAATTGGCTAAATCGGCGAATGTGCTCGTTAGGATGAAATCTTATGTGATAATTTCTTACAGGACTTCCCGTGATATAGAAAGTCCAATATTCTGAGGATGATATTAATCGGTCAGTATCTCCATGGGTAGTTTCGCATAGATGGCAATTTTTCATTTCTTTAAATGCTCTTAGATACCCTTCTAATCGGCTACCGTGCCCATCCATATTAAGATCGATGTAGACTTGCCCATGTATTCGTGGTTGCGATCCCCCAGCCTTTAAACCAATGTTAAAAAAAGGAGATACGGGTATATCGTAATAGTCTTTTTCAATAGCTTCTTGTACGCAATATAAAATAGCTGACTTCATAGATAAAAAAATACCCGAAAGGACGTCTTCAGGAATTAGATTAAAATTAAATGATGGAAAAAATTCTCTGGAAATTGTTACCAAATTGATTCCAATAGCTAACTTAAGGTGTGAAGGTAAATTTTTTAAAATATAGTTTTGAATTTCAGGTTCGACAATTCTAGCCATTGAAGGATATCGATTTATCAATGTTAATGCTTTTGAGGAAACTGAAATTTTTTCCGTTTGGTGGGGTACAGTTGAAAAAGGATTATCCTTCCTTTCCTCGTCTTGAGAAACGATTAGTGTATATCCATCACCTATTTGATGTCCATCATCATCGTAAATTGGTTTCCCTTCTGTGACTGCTGTAAAAACATCTTTGAATTCGCATAAGATCGTCTCTTTCTTTCTTAATTGTTCGCTTTTTCTTTCTTTCTCTTTAAAACCTTTAGGACGTTTTCCACGAATTGGAGACAAGTATGCATAATGTCCGTAATATCGCTCCCGCTCTTTTCGTAAACCAAATTCTGCCGTCTTTATAGTAACTGTTGATAAAGGATCCCATCTCTTTATGGGCACATCGTAAATAGATTTAAAATTGTGTTTATTAATTATTCCCCATTCCATGAACGAAATTGCAGAAGCATCCAATTTTTTTAGAGCAGAAATTCTTTAACACCTCGAAAATTAAAAATTTAGGTTATTTTGTGATTCCTTTTAATTCAATCAATTTTACATCAATCTCAATTATACCTGGAATATTGTAAATCTCTTCAATTATTTGATTAAGGTTTTCTTCCTTACTTTCAAGAGATAAATACGCTTCATAAACGCATCTTTCGACTTCTTGGCATATACCGGATGTAAAGACTAAATTTATTAGATTTTTATGCCTCGTGAGCACCTGTGAAATTCGCTGGATTATTCGTATTGTCATCTGCTCTTTAAAAATAACAATGAGATTAAAAATTCTGTTTGTATCTACTGGAATTAGGTCAATTTTAACGCTTTCACCTCGGGCTCTTATTACCGTAAAGCAATTTTGTTTATTATTTATAGAAGCGATCTCTCTTATTTTTTTAATGGTGTCTTTTGGAATAGAAACTGTATGAATTTGGGTAAGATCCGAAAATGTAAATAAATGTCCCGTTGTTTCAATTTTTCTAAGTGAAAAAATATTGCATAGACGTTCCATTTCTTCTTTTAGTATTAAATACTTCTCCTCTACTTTCTCTTTTTCTCCCTTGGGAGCTTTATTAATGTAGAATGCTTTAAATATTTCGGTAGTATTTACGAGCTTGGACACAAATCTGGAAAGTTGTTTTTCATATCGGGCGTAGTCGGGCTCCTCTTCGGGAACTATTACACTTATCATCGCAATTTCAGTCCGTCCTCGAGCCCATAAAGACTCTAAATTAAAAATCCAATTTGCGGTTTTCAGTTCGGAACTGCTTTTATCGACATTAGACTTAAATGTATGTGTAAAAAAGCCCGTATTACTTGTATCTAGGAGCGATTTAATTTGATTTAAGAGATTTGCATTCAGTTCATCAATTAATGATTCGGGGAAATTCAGGTATATTTTCGGACCTAATAATCTGTCAAAATATGTAAGAAGAATCGGCAATGTTTTTTTTAATATGTTTTTGTTAGAATTACTTTAGTAATTGTCAGTAATAAATATTATTCATTTAATTCATAGTATTTATCAAATTATTCAATGAGCAAAACTGTTATCCCAATATCATAATATATTTTTATGAAAACCACTTTTCAATTTTTTCAAGAAATAAACGGGAAAACGAAAAAAGTTACCATCACCTTTCTTACTTTTTGAACGATTTATTGATAGATTTATGAAATATCTGAATTATTTTCAAATACAATTATAAATATTGATAATGATTTGCGATTCATTTCTTATAGCTATAAAAAAATTTTTAAAATTGAGCAAATGACCAGATTTTTAAATAGATACGATTAATAGCTTAATAAAAAATGCTTAAATATCAGAACATATTAAACGGCGTTTCTTTAAAAGTATTTTTCGTATTAATCCGATAAAAATAAATGTTTATATATCATCTAGTAATATTATAATTTAACAAAATATTTGATAAGGCGATTATAAAAGGAAGTACTAGTAATTCATTACTAATTTCATTTAGATTGCCGATTAGATTTCTGATCGGTTGGAGTTGGCTAAACAGAGGCGAATCCAATTCGATTGGAAAAATTAAAAATTTAATATTTAATAAGGTGTAGGAACTTGATAATTTATTTAAAAATTCGCATCCAAAACCGTGGTAAGTATAATTTTTATAATGAGAGAGGTGAAAAATGATTTGAAAATAGTCACAGTAAATGTTCCCGAAACTTATATTGATGCGATGGAAAAGCTAGTAGGGGAGGACGGGCTTTATCCTTCGAGATCGGAATTAATTAGGTGTGCGGTTCGTAAATTTCTTTTAAAAGAATTAAAAATGGCAAAAAACATTAAGCGCCATCAAACCGACAAAATTGAAGAAGATTTTGATAACGAAAACATCGTTCGCGTTCCAATTGCGGAATCAAATGAACCCAAGTTTAAAACATATAAGAT
>WJKD01000529.1 GCA_014729315.1 Promethearchaeota archaeon
CCATCTACGTCATCCACGCCTTTCTTTTTTAACTTTTCAAGGTCGTTCCTAGTGACAATCGCCGTCCTAAGTAATCTTAAGGTTTCATAGATTTGAGGATCAACCAAAATTTCTACTATCTTAAGGTTATCCTCTTCTTTTGGTTTATAGCTACGGAAAAATTTCTTTATTGCTGTCTGATAATCATTTTCTAATTGAATTGGTAATCCTCTTTCTGAAGGCGACTTAAAAAGCTTAGTCGGCGGAGTTCTTATCAGTACTAAGTCGTTTGTCAAGAAAATTAGCTCAGATGGCATCCCTTTTACGGACGCTTCCTTGATAATTTCTCGCTTGATTAACTCGATTAGTACTGAGTCTAAATCAACGAAGCCTGTTTTATACTTGTCCTTAAGCCAGACCATAAGTTCAGACTTCGAAACAACGCCTTCGTCTCGAAGTCGATGTAGGATCATACGTTTTACTTCGTCTTGGTAAGTCATTGCAAGCCTTTGTTCTTCGTTTAAAGTCGGAAACACGGAAAGTCTCTGAAACGCAGTTGGGGCTACCTTTTCAATGTTATCTTCCTCGTAAGCTTGATAAAGCACTCGCGAAGCGTCTGCCATTCCGCCTTCGTATGCGTCTGGATCGTCGTCTAAGCTTAGTAATAAAAGGATATAAAATGACTTCTCAGGACCGCTATAATATGAGGCTATGTTTAGAGAACCGACCATTAAACTGATCATGCCAGGCTCTCCGCTGTACTCGTGCGTGCTGTAGACCTGCATCAAAGTCTTATCCGTTATATTTATTTCTTCTGGATATTTGGCAAGTATCTCTGTACCGACTCTCTCGTCCCATCGCATGACTACTAAACCTACTGGCATTTAAGCAGCACCTCCCTTTTCGCTTGAGTTTGGTTGCTTAACACCTGGTAGATCTTTCGACTTTTTACCTTTTACGCCTAATGTGTCCTTTAAAGAAAGATCTATATCTTCCCATTTCGATCCCAACAATTGAGCGACTATTTGATCCTTCGAACTGGTTAGAGCCGAATCTGGAATCTTTTTTCGATCTTTTATAGATTTTTTCATCGCTCTCGCTTTCTTAACGAACTTTGGAATTCTCAAGATTTGTATAACTCTATAACCAACCAGACTGCCAACGACTGCTACGATTGCGGTTGTGATCATGATGAAGTAGAATATAGGAACGCCTTCGAAAATTTCTTCCATTTCAATAACTATCGTAATGTCAAGCGTCTCAGTGGTATAATTTGCGACAGTAATTTCAATCTCACCGGTCAGAGTTTGTGAAGTGAAGAATGCTTCGTAATCTTCAGTAGAAAATTCGTAAGTGTAAAGGCCGGGTTCGTCCTCGTCAAATTCAAAATCTTCGTCGCCTAGTTCCATAACGACTTTTGCTCCCCTTAATGGTGCGTTTCCATCAGCTGGATCGGTAAGTTCCACTTCGATTGTTATTTTCTCACCTTTGACAATGTTGATTTGATCGTCGTCGATGTTAGTTGCGTCTAAATCTGCTTCAATTTCTCTGGCTAAAATGTTAATGATGTAGGTCGCTGTTTTGGTTTCGTAATTTTCTCTTTCAAAGGTTGCAATTAAGGAATAAGTCCCAATCTGCCTAAGTTCGGTATTGAAGTCCAAGTAATATCGTCCAGAAATCGAAGTGTTTGTAAGAGAAGCAGACGTGAAGCTCCCTCCTCCCTTCTTCCATATATAAGTCGTGCGTGCGCCTGTAATAGGAGAACCACTCGATCTATTGTAAGAAAAGTATAGAGGCAATTCTTTGCCAACCCTTACATTCGCCGTATCTATTATTGAAGCTTGTCCAGAAAGTAGCGTAGGAATCGGCAAAATATTAAGCGAAATAAATTCCTCTTGAGTTTCATAGTTCGTGAGTGTCGAAGAGATTCTTAATGTATAAGAAAATGCATTTGCGAAACTTGAATTTAAGGTGAGCGTGTAATTGCCGTTTCCCAGATCATTCATCAATCCTGCGGTCTGTCCTGGAACGGTATAGGATACCGTAGCTCCTACTAAATATTTGATGTTGTCAGTATCGAAGAATTCGACTGCCAGCGAGAAATTATTACTCCATATCACGTCTATGCTTGTTCGGTTCGGTGTTAGGCTAGTGTGAATAATGGTAATTGTTATATTAATGTCAATTTCTTTGAATTCGTAATTTTGTTTATAGGCGGTAATGAACATGAGATAATCGTCGGCATCATTGAACGATGTGCTATTCAAGGTGATGTAGTAAGTTCCATTGTTTAAATCCATAAATTTACCAGAAACACCACCTGGAACTGAATAATATACAGTACTCGAATTCAATCCCTGATTTCCGTTTAAAGTGTCGTTGTAATCGACAAATACAGTTATATTGGATTTCCAAGGCACGACAATGTTTCTACTATTCTCAGCTGCAGTTAAGTTAGTCCAAATTTCTTTTAAATTCAAACTAATATCAATTTGTTTCGTTGTATAACCTGGTTTTGAAGCAGTTATGATTATTTGATACGTCCTTCCAGTTACTAATGCTGATATAGCTCCAGTATCTATTGATGAGTAATAGATACCTTCTAAAATGGGATGAGGATCTAAATTGTCTGTTGCTTTTATCTGCTGCGTGCTAACATCTTTGATTTGATAAATAACAGTAGCGTCAGTAACATTATCTAGAACTCCTCCAACTGTAAAATTATAGAGCACTTTGACTTCAAATGTGTCACCTTTGTACTTATTGTTAATGGTATCACTTTCTGGGGCTAATCTAATTAATTTAGTTGAAAAGGAGTCAATTGTAACAGAAAGGTTGAAATTCGTGTAACTTTGGAAAGTAAAATTCCAAAAATTACTTCCATTTACTAATCTAGAACTACCAAGAAACCTAACATCTAATGAAATATTTGCAACATCACTAGAAATATTCCTCCACACAAATAATAGTTTTCCATCGTCATCAGAGCTAATACTTTTTATTCTATATTCTCTTTCTCCCGCAGCGTTTCGATAATAAAAGGAAACATTAGCACCAGTGATTTTTTCAGTAAGATCATCTGCTCTGGATAATTCTATATATGCGCTTGTTAAGTTAAGATTCTTCACTGTTATTGACTTATAATCGTCAAGATTAACCACTACTGCCGTTCTTACATAAAACTCGCCGTTGTAATCGTCTGAATAAGTAAAATTTAACTCATAGATTTCTTCGGGAAGTCTTGAAAAGATAGTCATACCGTTCTCGTCGGTGATTTGATTATCTGTAAACTCTGTTTCGGGTGCTGATTGATTGTATATCAATACTTTAACACCCTCAACTCGATTGCCATCGGTATCTTCAACGTACACAGTTAGATCAAAGAAA
>WJKD01000051.1 GCA_014729315.1 Promethearchaeota archaeon
AACCACTCTAATAAAAACATATTTATTCTTCATAATAGCTCAAACACTCATACCCCATATCATCCGCCATGATGAGGATAATGTTCGGGTTTGCATGAGATGATTTTGCACACCGCAGCATCGGAAGACCAGCGAGAGAGATTGAAAGAGATCGAAGGAAGGAACGTCGGTTCATGGGATTTCCCTGGATTCTGATTCGGTTATTTGGCCGTAATATAAATGATATGTCAATAAAAATCAAAAAAGAATCATTAATATGCGGCGAATTTCCACTATACTGGTTGTCTTTATTATTCTTAGTTAAAATGCTAAGGTTTTATCCCAAACATGTTTTGAGAGAAGTTGGATAATTTCTTTCGCCGTATCTACATAATCTCGAACATCGTCAATTGATATATCTGTTTGCTCCTTTCTACGAGGATGGACGAGATTATCTCTAATGCTTTTGAAGCGTTCAAATTTTTGCCAAAGTGAATCCCCTTTTGAAATTTTATCTGTGTTACCAAATTTCGCTATTAAAAAGAAGATTTTCTCATCGAGTCTTTTGTATTCGTTGCCCTCTAATTCAAACATGCCCTTTTTGAGCCCTCTATTCAAAAACTTTATTCGTTTTTCTAAAAGAAATGCTCTTTCATGTAGTTCAAATAATTTCTGGGGAACATTAGCAAAATCATCGAGCATATTGTTAACGAAGGCTTCAACAGCTGACCATGAAATGATAATTGATGGTATAAGCAACCAATTTACATCTTCACCATTTTTATGGGATCTCTCAGCGATGCGAAGGTATTTTTCAGCAAAATCAATATAGTCTCTAAAGCCTATCATCGTTTCATGTATCCTTTAGCTAATGCTTGCAAGCCAACTACTTGACTTACAGCTTCGTCCATAAAAGTTTTATCGATAATAACATCTTTATTCATACTTTTTGCCAGAAAAAGTTGTGCTATCCTTTGTCTATCTTTTATTGCTGATCTTGTCCCTAATCCTCTATATGTTGGAGGATCTGAATCATGCTTAAATTTTGACATTGCATCTGCATTCAATGGATCCGGTACTCTTGGATTTGTTTGTGGAATTCGATAATGATTATTGAGCCGATCAGGATGCGATTGAAGAACTCCAGCTATATAGCTCCACCCACAAAGCACGGATTCGACTAATGCTTTGTTTCTATATGCTTTTCGATCATCAATTTTAGCTTTTTTGTCACTCACAGCTTTTTGCTGTGTCTTATGAAGCAAAAGGAATTTTTGCCCAGCAAGTAATAGTGCCCCATCTTGGATAATATTATTAGTAGTCATAATAGATTTATATTGATCATCTATTTTTATCCCAGTCTTTGTTAAATATGGTTCGTATATATTATTATCAAGTTCATTCGATTCTAGGCCTGAACCCTTTTCTTTACCCATATAGAAATTTACTATAAAACTTCGCGCTTTTTTAACTGTTATTTTTTCTGATTTTGATCCTACATCTGGAAAATCTTCAGCTTGGTTTAGGAAACCCACTTTTTGACACCAATTCCTCAAAGTATCTCCAAATATCGTTTCCTCCATCATTCGGTCGAATGTATCATTTGAAACTGAAATATTTGTATTTGATATAAGTGCAACTTCTGTTCTTTGTTGTTTGCTTAAATTAAAATAAATTCGAAATCCATGGTATCTATTTTGATTTAATCCAGCTTTTGAAACTGCGCTTAATCGATGCTGACCTCCCCATATTTTAAGAGGTTTCTCTTCTGCATAAGAAGTGTTATATTCAACAATTATATCATTGAACTCTCTACCTTTTGATGCATCACTTTCCATTTTTAGATAAGTTTGGTTTTTTAAGAGAAGTTCTCTATTTGCCCGATAACTTTCCGTTTTTGAGAAATCCAAACGAGCGTTAAAATCACAATATTGTCTAGCTTGGGTAGCGAGCAAAGAACATTTTATATAATGGGAGCCTAAAACACCGTCTTGAAAAATTATTATAGGCATATCGTATTCAGCTTCAAGGATTTCTATTTTAGCTAAGAATTCTGTTACCAATGACTTGACCTGTGAATTATGCTCAGCTTTTGTGTCGAAAATAATATGCATATTCTTTCCCCTTTACTTTAAACTCCAGTATTTTTCAATACAGTCAGTAACAAAAGTACTCCCTTTCATAATTTCCAAACTAATAGATTATAAATCATTAATTTAACTTACGCTAATCTATGACTTGCAAAACAAACGAATCGCAGAAGGTTTCTGATATTTGTGGCATGACTAAAATTTATAGCAACTATTCCAACCACCCAATTCCCTATCTTCATCCAGTTGATCCTCTAAATAACCGATGAAATATGTTGATTTAAAAAGATCCTGCGCAATTTTAAACATAAAATCGGCTTCTTTGATTTCATCAAACTCCCATGTTGTTTCATAATAGCCTGGGTTGTTTTCCGATATATCAATGAATTCTGATATAATACAATTCAGATTTGTTATGATAGATACTTGATTCGTAACTACATATTTTGCATAAATTTCAAAATAAAACTTTTTGTCTTCAGTTAGCTCTAAAAAGTAATTATATCTGTTCCCGAAAATAGTCTTCTTCATGTCTTGCATATTATCTTTATAGTATTCAGATAAAAATCTATATATGATTATTGAAAATGTCACCTCTGTCATAAATTTAAAATAATATCCCACAAAATCAACAAAAATCATCACATTCAGTAACTAACTTTATTCGAATTCCTGATATCGCAATAACCAACATCCACTAAACACCAGGTACGTTCTCTGGTTGCCGGATCGCATCATATACATACGCCGAGATAATCGAAATAAATATCATCAGGAACGCGAGCACGATCGCTACTGTTAATAAAGCCGGATTTTAGAATCCGAACGCACCCCAGAGGATAACGGAACCCGGGATCAGA
>WJKD01000530.1 GCA_014729315.1 Promethearchaeota archaeon
AAGCATTAAATTTAGTTAATCTCGTGAGAAAGAAGGAAGTTTCTAAAGATTTAGCAATCGTTAAAATCTACCTAAAAATGGGTAGATAAAATAGTTGGAAATGTCCAATATTAACTAACTTCGAGAAAAATTATATAGAAACATTATTAATGGAAAGATCTCCTTAATGAAAATAATTAAAAGTTAGATAAACTTTAAAGAAAAATATTTTATATAGATAATGTTTGATTTGCTTGGTGACTGAAGAACTAAATAAGAATAAAAAAGAAATTCATGTAATTATTTAAAGAATTTGGTTTTATGGCGACTTGTAATTTAAAGATCTCGATACGATATCTTTCCAAAAGTCATATCTCTCTTCTCGATCATCCTGGCTCATTTGCGGGTGGTATTTCTTTTCAACCTTTCTTATTGCGCGCAATTCTTCCCTTGAGCTCCAAAATCCAGTAGAAAGTCCCGCTATAAAAGCTGCACCTAAGGCAGTAATTTCTGGGTTTTGAGAATGCTCTACTTCCATATCTAACATATCGCTTAACCTCTGCAGAATATATTTATTTTGAGAGACTCCTCCATCAGCTTTTATAATTTTTACGTCGATTCCTGTGTCTTGCTTGATTCCTTCAACAAAATCTTTTATTCTATAACAAATCCCGTTTAAAACTGCTCTAATAATATGCTCTTTTTTAGTGGTTAAACTAATTCCAAAAAGATTACCCCGAGCTGTAGAGTCCCAATAAGGATAAGAAATACCGCTACTAAATGTTGGGACGAAATATACCCCTTCGCTACTTCCAACTGTCAAGGCCATTTTTTCCGTCTCGGCTGGATCATCGAATAAACCTAACTCATTTTGTATCCAATCAATGATGTTTCCTGTATTATGCGACATCCCTTCAAGCATGTAGGTAGCTTCACCGTCAATTTTCCATGCGACCATTGGATATAAGCGTCTTTTTGAAGCAAAAGGTTCATTTCCCGTGTTTATGTCCACGAAACTTCCTGTACCATTAGTGACTTTCATATCCCCAAAGTTAAAGCAGCATTGACCGAAAAGTGAGGCTTGCTGGTCTGCGATAATTGCTCTGATGGGGATTCCAGAATCACCAAAGAGGTTGCTTACTCCAAAATCATCCTTAGTCTCTTTTAATTCGGGTAATATATGTGTAGGAATTCCAAGTGGTTTAAGAATGGGTTTGTTCCATTCTAAAGAAAAAGGATCTAACATCGCCGAAGAAGAAGCATTCGAATAATCTGTAGCATGAAGTCTTCCTTCGGTTAAATTCCAAAGAATCCAAGAATCTAATTGACCCCATACAATATTAGTGTCGGGATTATTTATTTTCTCTTTAATATCGGGATTTTGATCTAAGAAATACGCAGTTCTCACAGAAGCATAGTCCGTTGGAAATTGAAGCATTGAAGCGGTCAACATTTTCGTACTTCCAAAAATAGAAGCAACCTTAGCAAAACCTCTT
The DNA here is from genome assembly GCA_014729315.1 of Promethearchaeota archaeon. The sequence continues at coordinate 1,476 of WJKD01000530.1, forward strand.
AAAAACTTAAAGAAAAATTTATTTGATAATTTCTCGGCAAATTCAGCTGATCGTTTATCTTGCCACGAAATAATATTTGAATATAATTTTCCGGTTTTCTTATCCCAAAAAGTAAAGGATGCCCTTTGAGTTGAGATAGCTATAGCGTCAATATCGGAATCTTTTAAATTATTTGAACTTAATACCTCTTCAATTGATTCTTTAGACATTTTCCAAATTTCTTTCGGATCTTGCTCAACTTTTCCAGACTCGTCCATAATATAATTTGGTCTTCTACGTGCTTCGGAGAAAATTTCCCCTTTCTTGTCAAAAAGTATAGCTTTTATATTGGTTGTTCCCAAATCAAGCGTTAAGACATATTTTTTTTCAACCATTGTATATCACGCTTAGTTAATTTAATTTAATTAAATTATTTTATATTAATTTTCCAAGGCAATTAAAATAATTTAACATCTTTAATCGAGTAAAAGATAAAAAAAAAATTTTAGAAAAAAGAAAGCATTTTAGAGGTTTTTTGTCACTCTCTTTTTATCGTAAATATCTAAAAGCGCGGGCATATATATCCTAACTAGTTTCTTATATGTTCTTACGTTCTTTTTAATCGGATTGAATTCTTTTTCAAATCTAACTGTTTTTTCAATTGCTTCGGTTATATTACTATATATTTTTGTGCCATATAAACCTAAGATGCCAGCTCCTAACGCAGCACCGTCTTTTATTTCGGGGATCAAAACTTTTCTGTTAAGGATGTCCGCAAAGATTTGCGCCCATAGGTCGCTATTCATAGCTCCTCCATCAGCGCGTATTTCGTTAATTTTAAACCCTCCCATAGCTTCGAGCATTTGTAAATACATATTCCCGCTTAGAGCTGCTGATTCCATAATGGCTCTTATCATATGCGCTCTCGAATGATTCCAACCAATGCCATGTATCGTTCCCTTTCGGAAAATATAAAGGGGTATAAAAAGTAGACCCTCGCTCCCAGGGGAAATAGACTTTGCTTCCTCGGTTAAAATATCGTAAACATCAACATCTTTTTCTTCGCTGATTTTTATTTGTAATTGAGAGAAGTTGTCTTTGAACCATTTCAATGCTGTTCCCGTTCCGGGCATTACGCCTTCAATGTGCCATTTCCCCTTTATCATAGAAGGAAGTGAAAAGATCGGAATATCCCCGGCTGGTTTGATCGGTTTATCCACAACAATGTCAACGAATGTCCCGGTTCCCGTAGTAACTTTTGCCTGACCTTCTTTAATCACGCCTAATCCTACAGCAGAGCATTGTTGATCACCGCCTCCCAATATAACCGGAGTATTAGAACTTAATCCTAATTCGTTTGCAGTCTCTGGAAGTAGTTCTCCAACGATCTCACCCGGTTCACATAATTCTGGCCATAATTCTACTGGAAGTTCGTATAATTGAGCAAGATTTTCGTCCCACTGCATAGTATCGTAATTCATAATACCAAATATTCCATTTGTGGGATCCGTTACATATTTTCCGCATAATTTAGAATATATATAAGTAATAGGAAATACAATCTTGAACGCTTTATTGAATAAATCGGGCTTGTTCTTTTTAAACCATAGGAGTTTAGGGATCGTTCTTCTTAAACCACCTTCCTCAGCCCATTCTTTAGCATTTATCTCTTCTCTCTCGTCCATCCAAGTCAAGGCAGGATGAAGCACATTACCTTCTTTACCGACTAATGTTGTAGTTTCCCTCGCAAATGAAGCTGCTATGCCTTGTATATCAGCAATATTTACTTTTTTAGCAACGATATTACACGAATTTTTTACAGCATTCCACCAAATTTCGGGATCTTGTTCGGATATACCTACAGGCTGTTTAACGAGAGGATATTCTTCATAGGACTTTTCAATAAGCTTTCCATCTAGGTCGAAAACTACTGTTCTTGCTCCAGTTGTTCCCACATCAAACACACAAATTAAATCGCCCATTTTTCTCACCTAATTATTACAAATCGAAAATGATTTAATATCTATTAATTATGTAAAAGAATTATATAGATCTAAATTCAGATCATTGTTATATATTAAACTATTGTTTTTAGATTCTGTTTCATGATTGTGTTCCCGGATTTAAGAAAACAAAAAATAAATAAAAAGAGAGATTTATAATTTAAATTACCTTTACAAGTATGTTAGATATATCCATTATTGAAACCGTATCTTTATCGCTCTCTTTAATACCATACGATAATCCTAATTCACATAAGGGACACGCAGAAATGATAATATTCGCTCCCGTATCCCTTAATTCATTAATTCTATTTGATGCTTCCTCCACAGCGATATCTTTATCTGCCCAGTGAACTGTACCGCTCCAACCACAGCAATGAGTAAAATCTTTGGTATAATTTGGCTCTTTCACTTCCATACCTTGAATTTTATGAAGAATATTTCTTATAGAGGTTACATCCTTCAAATTTCGTGCCAACAAACACGGATCGTGAATAGTAATACTTTTATACTCCTCGGGAATTGGATTTTTTATAATTATCTTTCCTTCTTCGAGTAAAGTATTGAAATACTCTACAATGTGAATGATTTTAACATCCATCTCAACGCCTATGTCCCTATATCTTTTTACTAAGGTTTCTACGCAGCCTGGACAATCTGAAACGATTAATTCCGCTCCCGTACTTTCGATTAGTTCTTTATTTTTCGCAGCAAATTTATTCATAGTGTTTTTATCTCTTATACTAAACGCAGGTGCTCCGCAACACATTTTTTGGTCTAAGTTAGTAGAAAACTTGATCCCCGCCTTTTTCAATATTTCTATATTCGCTTTCACAACATCTGGGAATTTCATAGTCTCGCATCCGATATAATAATACACATCGTCATTTCCATTGGTTTCAATATTTTCTATACCCTTCTCTTTATAAGTTTGAAAAATATTCGGATCTTCGATGGTGTTCGTCTTGTTGAGCACATTTATTTGCTTCTTACAATAGTCTGGCATTAGACCTTTTTCGTTTAGATCGTCCCTTACCGTCTCCAACAACGAAACCACAGAAAAATCGAATGGGCACCATACTTTACAGTTTTCTTCGTTGCTGCATTTGTACATCAAATCGATAAACTCCTTGTTCTCATCTTTAGTAGGATCAATCTTTCCTATCGAAAGATAATATCCGATTCTTGATTTATACGCGGGGCTCATGGTTTCGGATTGAGCGGCTTGGAGAGTTCCGCAATCGAATCGACACATATTAGGACAGAGCATACAGTTAATTAAATTTTTGACATCAGCTTTGTATTCGCCTTCGGGATAGAAGTTCTTCTTCTTTAAGCGAAAATTCTTCATTATCGTTCGCTTCACATCTCTATCAGCATTGTTAATGATAGGTAGTATCCACTTGTATTTTTTTAATGTTTCAAAGATTCCCATTTAATTATCGCCTCCTTTCCAAGTAGGTTCGTAAATTTTTCCTGGATTTAGAATACCATTAGGATCTAATGCTTTCTTAAAATTTCTCAATACCTCGATTCCAGCTTTCCCCCATTCTCTCTCCATCCAATGGGAGCGGTTAATCCCTACACCATGGTGGTGAGAGAAGGATCCTCCGTTATCCTCGACTGCTTTTATCGTTGCGTCCCAACAGGTCCTGTAAAAATCAAATTCCGTTTTGCCTTTTTCAGGGACTCCACCAAATGTGAAGTAAAAACCTACTCCGTTAGGATAAAAATGCGACACATGAGCCGTGATTAGTAAATTTCCTTTTATTTTGCTTACTGATTCAACTACATCGTGATACATTTTAGACGCGTTATCCCAATCAATTGAAACTTCTATAGTATCGGCCACGATCTTATAAGGAGGAAACATTGAGGTTTCTTTAACGTTAAACCTGGTTTCGAACCAATGATCCACTGGTTCCTTTCCACAATCAACTCCCGAATTTTTTACACACATATCTCTTGTAATAGATTCTTCTAAATCTACTAAATTTTTATTTCCTTCACATACAAAAACGACCATAACTTTATCTTTAGCCTTTTCAATGTGTTCGAAGTGTCTTGCGGTTTCAGACGCGTCGTAGATACGTATCACAGCGGGATATACGTTTTCTCTTAATATTTCTCGGGTTGCGTCTAATGAATCTTCAATAGTCGGAAAAGCATAAGATATTAAAGTTCGTTTTTCGGGCTGAGGCCATATCTTTAATGTTGCTTTGGTAACTATACCTAATGTTCCTTCTCCTCCAATAAAAAATTTATCTAATTGTGGCCCAGTTGAGGTTCTTGCCATAGGTTTAAAATTAACGATATCCCCGTTTGGAAGAACTACTTCCATTCCTAATAATATATCTTCTATTTTTCCGTATTTTGTTGAAAATTGACCTGCCGCTCGATGCGCTATGTATCCTCCAACAGAAGATGTGTATAATGATTGAGGTATATGTCCACATCTATAGCCCTTGGCTTCAAGTTGTCTCTCAAGATTCATTCCATTTATTCCCGCTTCAACTGTAATGGTTAAATTTTTATCGTTAATCGAAATGATTCTGTTAAATTTCTTAACATCAAGTACGATGCCACCTCGAACGGGGATCGCACCTCCCACAACTCCACTTCCTTCTGCATAAGGCACTACTGGAATTTTATGACTATTTGCAAATTTCATGATCTCTGAAATCTGTTGAGTCGTCTCTGGCCAAACGATAAGATCTGGTAAACCCGCGATCTTTCCTAACATTAACCAATTCAAGGTAATAAGCGATGTATCTTGAGTGTAGGCAAAAAGATCAATTGGTTTTGAAGAGACATTTTGTTTGCCAACAATATTGCTGAGTTCTGCGATGATTTTTTCCTTATTTTCGATCTCACATCGGTTTTCTTTATATATTAACTCGAAATCTTCTTTTAGATTCATAAAGAGTACTCGGTTCTATATTAGTTTTTAACTAATTATATGAATGAGTTTAATTTAACATTATTATTTAAAAATTATAAACGAATATAAAACGCTACAGAAACACACTAGTAAATAGTTTCTCCCGTAACTCTGTTAACTTTTAAATGTCTAAATCTGGCAGCAGTCTGTTTTGAACGAGAAATTTTAGAAATTTCTTCACTCTCTAACAGTTTTTCAACGACTTCTTGGGGAAATAAAAAGTTTGCCAGATGAATTATCATCTCCTTAGTCTCAATACAATTCAGCAATTTTAAGCTTTCGCAAGAATAAAATATTTCGCTTACCAAATCATAATTTGTATCAACATTAAAATCTAGAATTTCTAAATTTCTATAGATTCTGGAAACAATATTATATAAGAAGTTAAACTCCTTTAAACTATCTAAGGTATCTTTCATATAATTACAAAACAAAACATAATAAGTGGCTTCTAATGAAATAAATCCATCACGATATTGTCTAACGCCATCGGGGGTAATACGTGCTTTTATTTCCTCAAAAATAGCCGATATCTTCTCTTTTTCTATTTGTTTGAAAAAACCAAGTAACTTAAATAATTTCAAAATCACTACGAGCTGAGAAGTTTCTAATTCCTTTAGGTAATGAGGTTCGAAAAATTTCTTGTCTGCTTGAATCAATTGTTCAATCTGATCGTCTGTAAGTCTCAGCCGAATAGTCGAAGTTGATTTTATAAAATAATAAAGTCTGTCTGTAGCTTCGATTATAGGAGCTTCAAATTCGTCAATATTATCGTCGTAAAGATTCAATAGAAATTTTGTTATTTTTTCTCGATCGATGTCGACATTTAATTTATCAGCGAGATATATACCACAAAAGTATAAATCTGGATTCTTTAATGTGACTAATGGAATGGAAACAAGCCATTCATCTATATTTTCTTTAAGGTATGATTCAATATGAGAAAAATCGATTTGTTTCTTAAGGTTAAAAAAATCAATAATTCTGAAGATTAAATAAATTAATTGAAGTTTATTAATTGGATTCTCGAGATCTTCCAATCTTTCTATTCTTTCTTTATTCTTTCTAATTTTATGTATAATATTCTCTCTAATATGAACATATTTTCTTAAATTCTCCATTGTATCTGGATTTTCTTTTAACAATGATTTTAAGTTCTTTAACTCCATAATAAACTCTATAGGTAAAATACCCTTTGATTTTATGTTCATCATCGTAATTAAAGATTCCAAATCTACTAAATAATCCACGATTGCTTCCAAAAAGATTTCATAAATGACAGGGGCGAACTTTTTCTCATAGCGTTCCATAGGCGTTGATAAACTCCGAATCTCACTCTCTTTGAGCATGAGAAATTGCTCTGAAAATTTCGTCTCCACTACTTCCATATCAAAGCCTAGATTAATCAATTCGTTTGAAAGATAGAAGCGAATCTCTTTAAACTCTTTGAGTAAACTTTTATTCTCGAAGGATTTGTTCTCTAAAAATTTGTTTAGGATTTTGTGAAAATATTTATCAATGTTATCGTAAAAAATGTCAATTTCGTTGAGATAGATATCCAATATGTTAAAGATCCCTTGATAAATCATTAGTAATTACCAAAGATATTTCAAATATTAATCGCATAACTCGATCGTTATAAAGACAAGTAATTTTGAGGTTTAATATTTTTTCTTTTTAAACTGTAATAGAGTTCTCTACTATATTTAATTCCAGAAATCCCAATATTCTTAAAGGATTATTTTAAAAATTTCACTTTGATTAAAGATTAAAACTTATTCTTCTTTTTGAAGTGATCTGAACTTAAGTGGAAGATGTAAAAGTAGCACGCGCTCTGAAAGAGGTTATAGGATTTCTTGGAGAAGAAAAATCAAGTATGTTATTATAAGAAAATATTTACAGATCTTCTCTCGATTTAAATGAACAATTGAGATATTTACTAATTTATCCCTTTATTTTATATATTTTAAAATTAAATTAATTATAGCAAAATATTTGTTAACTCTATTAGAATTATATTAGTTATATTTATTATATCCCTCTAATAGATATTGAGCATATCGCTCCTTGTTTGGAAGTTAAATATAAAAACTACGATAGCTTTTTCATTTTAACTCAAAAACAATTTTTATAAAATAAAAACACATTTAACTTAAAGAGGATCGTTCATGACATCAAATATTTTTGGTACATCTGGAATTAGGAGAGTTTTTCAGAATTATAGCGAAACAGATGTTTTATTTACCCCACAAATGGCTTTAGATGTTGGTTTAGCGCTAGGAACTTATTTAAAGGGTAGAGGAAAAGTCGTAATAGGGAAAGACATTAGAACTTCTGCTCTACCTATAGAACATGCCTTAATAGCGGGAATCGTAAGTTCGGGATGCAATGTCTGGACTCTAGGGATAGTAACTACACCTACCCTAGCGATTTCATTAGGATATTTAAACGCAGACGCAGGAGTTATGATAACAGCGTCTCACAACACTCCAGAATATATTGGATTAAAAATGTGGAATCCATCTGGTATAGGGTTTTCACCGGAACAAGAAGAAGAGATTTCACGAATTTACGATGAAAAAGATTTTCCCAAAATTGTATGGGATCAAGTCGGAAAAGTAACCCACATTAACGATATTAACGACGATCATATTTCAGATATAACTAATCGTATTGATTTTGATGGGAGCAAATTAAATGTAATAGTGGACCCAGGCAACGGATCTGGCTGTGAAATCGTTCCAAAGTTATTAAGCAATTACAATGTAAACATCATGACGATAAATGCTCAAATGGATGGCAAATTTCCTGGTAGAAATTCAGAACCAAGTGAAAAAAATTTAATACAAATTTCTAAATTTTTGAAAATCTCTCCACAAGAAGATATTGGTATTGCCCTTGATGGAGATGCCGACAGAGTTATCTTTTTAGATGAAACGGGCGATATAATAGATCCAGTAAGATTATTAGCGTTATTGGCAAAATACTATATACAAGAAAATAAAGATAAATTAACTATAGAAGATTTAAAAGTTTCTACTCCTGTTAATTCCTCCAGTCTCGTCGAAGATGTTTTGGAACCCCTAGGTTGTGAAATAATTCGAACAGAAGTCGGGGACATTAAAGTAGCTTTAGCGTTGCAAAATGGAGGTATATTAGGGGGAGAAACTTCCGGAACTTACATATGGCCTAAATACCATCTTGGACCGGATTCAATAGTTACTATTGCTATAGTCTTACAAATGATCGTAAGAACTGGAAGAAGTTTAAAAGAATTGCTCAAGGAAATCCCTCAGTATCCATACTATCGTAATCAGTTCAAGCTAAAGAGAGATATACCTTTTACGGATGAGATAAATCAAAAAATCATTAATGAAATGAAAGGGTCGCTAAAATCCGCTAATAAGGAACTTAAATCCATTAATAAAATGGATGGAGTAAGATTTGATTACAATGATGGATGGATTCTAATAAGACGTTCGGGAACAAGCCCATACTTAAGAATTTCAGGTGAATCTTCAGTGGATATCAATAGTTCAATCGAAATGAATAAGATAGCTGAAGAAAAAATGAAAAAATTAGACCTTATATAAATTTAATCTTCAGAGATTGGAGATAGATCTCCATTTTCTCAATAATCTTTTCCTTCAATGTTCAGGTTAAGTTTAAATTTCTAGTTCTATTTCTTTTTGTTTAAGTATTTCTTTGTTGGCTAATAGCTCTCGACCAGCAATCGTATCCAAAACATATATTAAATTACCGCCATTCTGGGAATATATTTGACCATAAGATATAGGTACATCGGCGGTTGGGTCTTTCAATAACGATTCAGCTACTGGTTCAGTTTTACGTGCTCCATTAGCTAATAATATTACTGTCTTTGCTTCGTAGACTAGCTCGGCTCCCATACTCACTGCATAATTTGGGGAATCTTCTATGGAGGGGAAATGA
>WJKD01000531.1 GCA_014729315.1 Promethearchaeota archaeon
AATTAATGATAAATAAAATGTCCAAGTGAGTGCCATAATTTTCGACTTTGTTTGTTAAATTGTAATTTTAATTACTCAATTTATAGTTTGTATGAATTTAAAAATTGCGTTTATTACTAAAAAATGTAAAATTTAATTTTTTATAAATCTAAGAATTATGCGAAGACAGGTTTAACTTACAAAAAACTCGATTATTGATATATACACTTATATCATATTATTTGATTAAAATAAAGATAGCTCTTTTAATCAAAATTTTTAGTAAAATTCCATATTCTCTTCACAAGAGAGAGAATATCCCTCCTCTACTTATTTTTATATTTATCGTATCAATAGTCTTTCATGTGTGAGTCGTTAAATAGTTTGATTATTCGCTATTACTTTAGTTTAAATAGTCCTATAAATATTAGTTATGTACATACTAAATTGATTCTTCCTTGAAAGGATTTATAAAAACATATTATAACCACTCAAGAGTTGTCCAGCATGATGGAAAAGAAAAAAATACTCATAGTTGATGATGCGAAATTTTTAAGGCACAAACTCATAGAGATTATTGATAAAATTGAATATGCGGAAGTTGTAGGAGAAGCAGAAAATGGTATTCAAGCTATTAATCTTTACAAAGAATTAAAACCGGATTTAGTAACGATGGATTTAATCATGCCAGAAATGGGAGGTATCGAAGCAATTGAAAAGATCGTCGAATATGATAAGGAGGCAAAGATTGTAGTAATTAGTATCATGGGTAAGGAAGAAAAAGCGCTTGAAGCAGCAGAAAAGGGAGCTAAAGATTATATTGAAAAGCCTTTTCAAGAAGAGCAAGTGATAAAGGTACTTCATAAATATTTACTTAATTGACCATAAATAATTAATCTAGTCTTTATTTCAAACGCTTCATATTGATATTAGTTCCTTAAAATTTATACTCTTGATAATTCTTATTATTGAAAAGTTTTTTATCTAATGATTTTTTTGGTCTCATTAATCGTTTATTATTCAAAAATAAGCTAACATCATTTTCCTAAATTCTATAATTTTTTTAGGAATCTGATATTGATTTATTTAAACGCAACTTACCCAATTAAAAGAAAAAAATATAATTTGGTAAAATTTGAATAATAAAAATTAGGAAAATTCACATTAAATTCCACTTTATACTTTTGTTAGCTGATCACTATGTCTAAAATGGAAAGACTTAAAGCAACAAAGGAAAGAATTAAGAATAAAATCCTAAGACAAGAAATTAATTATCAGTTTGGACTTTATATATTTATTTTTCTTTTGATATATCTCGGTTCGTTATTTTTTCCAGGAGCAATAATAATGGTTTATATTCTATATTTTTTAGTGCCATTTTTTTTAAACACACCTGATTTTATCACTATTTTTACAAGCCTTAAACCTTTATTAGCCTTATTGATGTTTCCGTTAGTGCTAATTTTCAGCTATCTTTTGAGACTTTTCCTTGTTGCCTTGTTTACACGATTTTTTTGGAAGTTTTCTGAAAAACGTTCACCTTCAAAAAATGGAATTATTCCTCGAAATTTCCAAAGCAAGACCTTAAATTATTACCATCTAAGATCGTTTTTAATTAAATATCCCAAATATTTATTTACCAAAGGTATGTTTCCTTGGTTAATCAATTGGGCATATAATTTTATTGGGTCAACGAAGATCGGAAAAGGATCCACTCTAGAAGAGGAAATTTGTGGGGACAAATTCGTTGAAATTGGAGATAACTGTTATATCGGCGTAAATACTGCGCTAGCTTCCCACCTCGTCGAAGGTATCTTCGGGAACGTGATTTATTTTAAAATTGAAATTGGTGATAATGTAACCTGTGCGGGATTTAATATTATTGGTCCAGGATGCGAGATAAAGGACGATTCTTATTTATTACCTCTTGCGGTAACAACGAAATATAACACAACGCGGGGAGATAATTATTATTTTGGAATGCCATTGCGTAGGATATTTACTCGGAAAACAATGAAGTATTTGAAAGTGTCTAAAGCAGATTTGGAGGAGGCAGAAAAAATTGCACTTGAAAATAAAAATCTTGAGGAAGAGGATTAAATGTGAATAAAGATAAAAATCGTATAATAGAAAATCTCTCTGAGAGTGATAAAGAGGATTTTCTTCTTGATTTTACTACGAGTAGCTCAATCTCGAGAGTAAATATAAAGATTTTAGCGATATATATTCCCATCTTTTGGTTAAGCGGGATGCTAGTAGCTATTTATTGGTACGAATACACTAAATATGTTACGAATTGGATTCCAACGATTTTGTTCTTACCCGTAGCGATTCTTTGTATGTATTTTATCTTTATTTTTGGATGTATTTTTTTTTCTAAATTGTTTCTCACTCTAATAAACCTCGTTCATAAACCAAAAGAAGGAATATTTAAAGCAGAAAAAGGTAATCCAGATTTTGAATTTTGGTGCCTTCGTATAGAATTAAAAAAATTAATTCTTTGGTTAATAAGAAATTGTCCCCTCCCTTGGTTAGATATTTTAGCATTTAAGTTATTTGGAGTTAAAATGGATTCGACGAGTCATCTTAATGACGCATGGGCTGACCCTGAATTTATAGAATTAAATCGTAAATCCCTTGTTGGGCAAGGTGCGGTGGTAATGAGCTCTATGGTCGTTGGTAAATATTTAATTATTAAAAAAGTAAGATTAAGCGACTATTGTATTGTTGGTGGACAATCTATTATCTCTCCGGGAACTATAATCGGGAAAGACTCCGTTATAGGGGCTCTTTCTATGTCAAAATATAATCAAGTTTTGGAAGATGGATGGATATACACGGGCATCCCTGCTTTTAAATTCAAAAAGAATAAGTATGCCGAAACTGGTCGAGAAGTCCTAAGAAAAATCATTGTTGACGACAAAATTGAGCATCGTTTAAACCACAAAATAAATATTGAAGAAGATAAGAAAGATTTAGTTTAAAAAAATAAAAAGTCAGCTCTTTTCTAAATTATTTTACACCTTCAAAGATTGAAGTACTCTTCTAGAAAAACCATGAGTTTCTTACACATAAACTTAAGCTCTTTTCTTGAGTCGTAAAACGCGTTTGGGATAGGACATATGGAATCAAGTTTGCATTTTTTCTTTTTCACATCGTAAACAAGAGGATAAAATTTACACCCCTGGGGTCTATACTCATATATCTTACATAAACGAGTATTTCTATTATAAAAAATGCAATAACCGTTAACATTCTTCAAGATCCTATTATTGTTCTTATCTAGCGTTGAAAAATCTTCGTTCTTTTTAAATTCACTATTATATCGCAAGATCGTTTGTATATCAAATTTAGAGAGGATCATATTAGTTTCTTTACAGCATTTACCACATTGTCTACAAAAACCATATGGTATCATAATTATCATTATTTTATTACTGACTTCAGTTGAGGGTTTGATATAATGTAAAGATTGATTAAGACAATTCCAAGTTAACCGTTTATTGAACATCTTAAGGAGGAAAACTTATTTAAATCTTATACTCTGTTGTTAAGATCGTCTAAGGAGAAAAATTTATATTTTAGATACAATTCCTACATTGAAAAGAGATTTTTCGTGGATATGGAAGATTCTGTGTCAAAAAAAATTGAGAACGAAACTAAAAAAACCGAAATTGATCTCCAATTTCATTGGTATTTATTTTCCTTTTTCGTTATTTATTTGGTTTCGTTTTTAATTCCAGGTATTATCTTGCTTTTGTATGTATTAATATTTTTCAAACCTTATGTATTGGACAATCCAAGCTTGACTGGGTTGTTTTTTAATTGGCAACCTCTTACATTTTTAATGATTTTACCTCTAATGGTGATAGGATGCTACCTACTTCATTTATTGTTCGTAGGGCTAATCACTAAGATTTTATGGGGGATCACAGAGAAGAAATGCCCAACAGTAGGCGGAATTATTCAAAGAAATGTCCCAAGCAAGATGTTGAATTATTATCATATCCGATCTTTCCTATTAAAGTATCCTAAAAATGCTTTTGTAAAAGGACCTTTTCCTTGGCTTGTTAATTGGTTATTTAATTTCGTAGGATCCTCAAAAATTGGAAAAGGAAGCACAGTTGAGGAAGAGATTGCTGCGGACAAGTTTGTAGACATAGGTGAGAATTGCTACATTGGTGTTAATTCGGCTATATGTAGCCATACCGTAGAGGGTATATTTGGTCGGATTCCATACTTTGAAATAAATTTAGGTGATAATGTTACTTGCTCCGCATTCAATATTGTAGGCCCTGGAAGCGAATTACAAGATAATTCTTATCTGCTTCCTTTAGGATGCACGGGTAAACATCAAGTTACTAAAGGAAATAATTTCTATTTTGGTATTCCGATGAGGAAAATTTTCAAAAGAAAAATAATCGACTACTTAAAAGTTTCTAAAGCAGATTTAAAAGATGAAAAAGAAATAAGCAAAATCCAAGAGTCAGAAATAGAGAACCAATAAATATAATTCAAATCATAGATGAAAAATTATGGAGCAAAACACTACTAAAATCCAAACCCTAAATGATCAAGCTTCAACTTTAAAAAAGGAGGAAAAGGATGATTTAACCATAGATTTTACTACGAGCAGCGCAATATCAAAAGTTAGTGTAAAATTTTTAGTTATTTATATTCCCATTTTTTGGTTCAGCGGAATGTTAGTGGGCATATATTTGTATGAATATTTTAAAAATCTTCCTCCGTTCACCGAAGATTGGATTGCTTGGATTCCAACTCTTTTATTTTTACCGTGGGCATTCTTTTGCTGTTATATGATTTTTATCATTGGCTGTTTAATTTTTAGCAAATTATTTTTAATTTTAATAAATTTAATTCATAACCCAAAAGAAGGAATTTTTAGGGCAGAGAAAGGCGATACGGATTTTGAATTTTGGTGTTTAAGACGGGAAATAAAAAAATTAGTCCTATGGTTAATGAGAAATTGTCCGCTTCCGTGGGTAGACGCAGCTGCATTTAGGTGGTTTGGAGTTAAGATAGATTTTAGCAGTCACCTCCAAGATTCTTGGTGCGATGTCGAATTTATTAAGTTCGGTCGTAAAGTGATGATTGGGCAAGGTGCGGTCGTAATGAGCTCGATGGTTATTGGAAAGTATTTAATCATTCGTAAAGTAATATTCGGTGATTACACCGTTGTTGGAGGACAAGCTACGATTGCCCCGGGTACAATAACGGGTACTGACTCTTTGTTAGGTGCGATTTCTTCGACTATATTCAATCAGATACTAGAACCGGGTTGGATATACTTCGGAATTCCTTCAATTAAATTAAAACCAAACGAATTGGCTACTAATAAGACGATTTTAAAAAGAATTGTTGACGAAGAGAAAAAAATTGAAATGGAACATGATATCGTTTCAAAATAAAAACAATAAGAATAAATAAGAAAGAATTTTAAAGTGTATTATATATGAGCGTTCCCACCTCGATGAGAGTTGGACCTTTTACTCCAACCGTTTTGGTAAAGAAGCGTTATTTGATATTTTATATTTTTTTAATGTGGGTTTCAATGATTCCATTATTACTGCAATTTTGGTGGTATTGGCAGTTACTTTGGGACCCGATAAGACCACTCCATTTTTATATATTTTTACCGCTTTTAGCTTTTGTAATGTATTTAACAGCCGTATTTACTTCGTTAATTTTCGCTAAAATCCTTTTGGTTATGGTAAACATTTTTCATAAACCCAGAGAAGGGGTATTCATGAGAGTTCCTTCAGATAAAGATTATCGCTACTGGTCCTTAAGAAATACAATTAAAAGATGGCCCGTTTGGCTTGCTCATAAATTCCCATTTCCCTTTTTAGATAATATATGCTTTAAAATGTTTGGTGTAAAGACAAAATTCTCCAATTCGCTCTTTGAAGGCTGGGTTGATTGTGAATTCATAGAGTTTGGCGATAATGTGGTGGTTGGACAAGGTTCAATCGTACAAAGCGCTGTGATCGTTGGAAATCTACTTATAATTAGAAAAACTATAATTGAAGACAATGTCAGAATTGGTGCACATGCTATAGTAATGCCAGGAACACATATCGGTAAAAATGCTGTCCTTGCCGCAAATTCCGTTACACTTGTAGAACAAGAGCTCGAAGAAGGGTGGGTTTATCTGGGTGTGCCTGCAAAAAAATACAAGAAAAATAGATTTTTCGAGGACGGACTGGAAGAAATCATTGGACACGTAGAGGACGTAGAGGATTTACGAGAAAAATATGAGCAATTATATATTAAGAGATACGATAAAGAAGTTGCCTATAAAGAGAAAAAAGAGATTAAAAAAGAACAAAAATTAGAAGAGCAAGCGCGAATAGAGCAGCAACCCGATTAGGAATACCTAATTATTTAGGATATTTGAAAATTGATCTAAAATTCTCTTTTTGTCTACTGCATTAATTGCAATTATCTTATAAACCTAGACTTAAATTGTTTGAAATAATTAAAGTTTATTTAAATCCTCTGAATTCCTTTTTCTTGTTTTCGTTCTTTTCTTTTTTTTTATAACTTTCTAGCATATTCCAGGTGCTTGAGACACCCATTTTATTTAGTTTATTTCTTTCTTCCTTAACATCCTCTTGATCTGGGGCATCTTCTTCGGACATAATTAATGGTATTAATCTTTCTTAATTTATTATTGTTTACTTAATTATAATAATGTCAAAAGAAAGTAATAAATAAGGTGAAATAGAAAAATTAATCGAAGAATTAAACCCAATTCCTATCATTCATTTTCCTTCGCAACTTTCAAGGCTTCTTCGTATGCTTCTTCAAAAAGCTGTAGATGTTGATCCCCTATTTTCACCAGAATTTTCTTATATAAGTTGGAATACGCTCCTTTAATAAACTGCACTATTCTTCCCATACGTTTTTCAAAGATATAGAGCTTCTTCTTTTTTATCTTTTTTAGATATTTTTTAACTGCTTTATCGCATTCCATTCCCATTTTACAAAATTCGTTCCAATAATAAGCTCTAGCTGTGTTTATAGCCTTTTCCGAATCAATTCCGTTCATCTTTTGCTCTATATGCGGGGGTAAATCAAATTTAGCATCTTCAATCAAATTAGTTTTAATCGGAAATGGAGAGATGATTGAAACATCTATTCCTTTCTTTCTATATTCACTATAAAGAGCTTCGCAAAATCCTGCATTAGCAAATTTGGTAGTAGAATAAGGTGAGAGACCACCAACTCCTAACACACCCGCTATGGAACTTGTTACGATAATGTGTCCAAAACCTTGGGAAAGCATCATAGGTAAAAATGCTCGAACGCAATGTATCATTCCCCATACATTCAAATCGATGATTGACCTCCATTTTTCAAGAGATAATAAATCAAATTGTCCACCAACAGCGATACCGGCGTTGTTAAATAAAAAATCAATGCTGGATAATTCTTCGAAGCATAAATCTGCCAGTTTGCTCAGATCTGAGGGATTTGACGCGTCGCAATAACTGGAAATAATAGAAACTTCCCGATTGCTAAGCTCATCCTTTAGATTATTAACTCTTTCCACATTTATATCCGAAATTACTAAATTTGTGCCTTTATTAGCAAGTTGCATCGCAAATGATTTCCCAATACCGCTTCCTGCTCCTGTTATTACTGCTGATTTTCCCTTGTAAAATTTATTAAGTCTCATGATTTTTTTAATATTCTATTCTAAATAGGCTTCATAAAATACAAATTATTTTTAATGATTATAATAGATTGGTGGAGCTTAAAATTTTATTACTGAAAAAATTGTTTAATTTCTTCGTTAACCCGTGAAATTTCTTCGTCCTCAAACGGCTCGTGTTCCATGTTATCTATTATCGTAATCTCTGGATCGATATTGGAACTTTTAAAAAAATCTTTTAATGTTGATATAGATGTTAACTTATCTTCAGTTCCGATAACGATTTTAATTTTATCAACAAATAAGTTTTTAATAGAGTCCTGTATCTGAAACTGTTTTTTAGATAGCTCTTTTTTAGTCGTTTCTAAAAACAGTTCAATATCCTCAATTCCTCTAACGGATCCGGGTAGATATCGATTAATGTAACTTAAATTTTTCTTAAATTCATCTCGGTACACTATTTCTTTTAGGTTTAAAATAGGACTTAATAAGAATAAGCGGTTTATTTGTTTTAATTTAGAAGATAAAATCAGCGAAACGTAAGTCCCGAAATCAAAAGAAATAATATTGATATCATTTATATTAAATATTTTTTTTTCTGCCATCTTTTTGGCAAATTTAATTAATTTTTCACCGTCTGAAACGCAATTGTCGAGAGAAAATTCACCTTCACTTATGCTAAAGCCTCGAAAATTAAATACAATAAGAGCGTATCCTAAATCTAGAAGAACCCTATACCTTTTTATAAGTTCTTGGAGCGCCAAGAGCTGAGGAAAGCCGTGAAAATAGAAGACCAGTGGATAGGGTTTTTCGTATGCTTCTGAAGGAAAATAGAGCATTCCCCTTAATATCTCTCCATCGTTTTCAATTTGAATTTCAGTAACTTCGTAGGGTCCATCGAACTGTTTATCCTTGAATTCCATAGATATATTTTCTAATTTTCCATAATAAAAAATTTTATCTTACTTACACCTCTAAATTAATTAGAGCTAAATAATAGGAACGGAAAAATGAGATTAGAGGACTATCATACTCACAATTTACTATGTAATCACGCTAAGGGAAAACTAGAGGATTATGTTAAAAAAGCAATCAATAAGAAGGACTTAGATTTAATTGGTTTTAGCGACCATTTCCCTTTTGAATATTTAACGGATGTTGATAATCTACCTCACGAAGAATATGCGATGAGACTAAACCAAATTGAGGGTTATTTGTCAGCTGCTAAAAATTTAAGAAAAAAATACAAAAATAAGATTGAGATTCGAATCGGTTTTGAAATTGATTATATTGAGAATCAGACGTCGCAATTAAACTTACATCTTTCGAAAATAAGTTCAGATTTAGATTACATTATAGGATCTATTCACGTGCTATATTCCGATCACGGCGTATGGGGGATAGACGACAGTAGATTTTCTAAAGATTTTAACGCTATAGGTGTAGACAATGTATATTTACAATACTATTCCGTATTACGAGATATGATAAAAAATAAAGATTTTGATTTTGATATTATCGGACATTTCGATCTACCCAAAAAGTTTAATCAACTTCCGTCAATCGAGTTTAAGGAAAGGATAGAAGAAGAAGTGTCAAAAACCCTTGAACTCGCTAAGGAGAGAGATATCGTTATTGAGGTTAACACATCGGGCTTTCGAAAGGAGGTAAAAGAACAATATCCAAGCGAATCAATCATTAAAAAAATGTACGAATTGGACATTCCGACACTTTTAGGCTCTGACTCTCACGATCCTAACGAATTAGCTTACGAATTTAAGAACATGATTAATACTTTAAAAAAAATTGGATATAAGCAATTAGCCTCTTTTAAAAGACGTAAAAGGAGTTTTATTAAGATTTAAATAAGTGGTTGAATTTGAATGAGAAAAAGTTTGATAAATGCGAAATTTGTGGTAAGGATCTCGTATATTTAAGTGATCTAAGCGATACTGAGAAGGTACATTGTTCATTCTGCGGGAAATTATATAAATCTAATACATTCTGTATTGATGGTCATTTTATATGTGATTCGTGTCATGCGAAAGGTCCAATACAAATTATAGAGGATTTTTGCGAAAAAACTGAACTTAAAAACCCCTTTGAAATAGCAGATAAAATAATGAAATATCCAAAATTTAATATGTACGGTCCAGAACATCATGTATTAGTACCGGCAGTTATATTGACAGCGTTAAAGAATAATAAAATTAAAAAACCAAATGGAAAGGAGATATCTTTTGCTGATATAAAAGAGGCAATAAGAAGATCCTCAAAGATACCTGGAGGATGGTGTGGTTTTTATGGATCATGTGGTTCTGGAATGGGTTCTGGAGTGACTATTAGCATTTTTACTGGAGCAACCCCCTCAGATAATGAAGGTAGAACCTTAGCGAACGAGATAACCTCGAGATCATTAGCAAAAATTGCTGACGGTCTTGAACATTGTTGTAAAAGGTCGGTAAAAATATCGATTTGTGAAGTTTTAGGTTTCTTAAACGAAAAATACAACATAAAATTAGATTATGAACCATTAAGATGTAATTTTTCCAAACCAAACGATAAGTGTGAATATGAAAAATGTCCCTTCTTTTAGAAAATTGCTAAAATAATGGAGATATAAATAATTAGGAGTATTGCCTTATATCTTTTTGCTACGTAGCCAGCTTTCCATAACTAAAGAATTGAAAAACTTTATATGGGCGGGATCTCTTGTGTAAAACGCAAGATGGTTTTTATCTTTAGATCCTATAACCGCCATCAATAGCTCCTCTCCGTCTCGAACTAGCACATATCGGTCTGAGCCTTCAAAATGTCTAATTGCGATGTTATCAAAGCTCTCATACTCCTCTAGTAGATCTATATGTTCGTCGATACCAGGATTTATTTCGCAAGAGATTTTGAGATTAACAGAAGATTTTACTTCGTAAAGATATAATTCCTGCAATTCAAGGATACTTGGAACGGCGATTGTGACACTATGGAGAGAGTTTTCCAACATCTGACGCATCTTATCGAGGATCTCGCTTTTATTTATCTTCCTATTCGTATAATCAATAATCTTAGCATCCGATAATTCCGCACTTTCTTTTTGTAATTTCTCGTTTTCAAGTTCTAATTTCTCAATTTCAATATCCATTTTTGATAGTTCTTCGTGCAAAATTTCTGTTTCTTTAGCAAGTTCTTTGATTTTTTCTTCTTTTTCTTCTAAGACAGTTTTATCGACGGTAGCTTTACTTTTAGTTTCTAATTGGTTTTCTTTTAATTCTATAGTCTTTTCAAGCGTTTTTACCTTTTCCTCTTTTATAGAAAGCGTATTTTCTAAGGTTTTAATCTGGTCGTCCTTTAAGGAGATAGAGCCCTTCAAAGTATCTATTTGATTGTCTTTCAGTTTAAGGGAGTCTTTAAGATTATTGATGGTTTCTTCCATCAACGAGACTTTATTCTTTATTTCTTCGTTTTCCACGGTAAGTTCACGGAATTTGGATTCAATAAATTTAAATTTTTGTATAATTTTTAATGTTTAAAAACACACTTCCTCAACTATGGTTAATCCCGAATC
>WJKD01000532.1 GCA_014729315.1 Promethearchaeota archaeon
GTATCGGGATATTAAATGAAAAATTCGATAATTGAAACAGTTAATTTAACAAAGGAATATAGTCTCAAGGTTGGAGGAAAAATTAAGGCGCTTAATAACGTCAGTTTTAATATCGAAGAAGGCGAGATATTCGGTCTTTTGGGACCAAACGGAGCAGGTAAAACCACCTTAGTTTCGATCCTTGCTACGCTTATCCAACCAACGAGTGGAAAGGCAAAAGTTTTAGGATATGACATTATAAAAAATCCGAAAAACATTAAAAGCAAAATAGGGCTCATGTTGGGAGATGAGATGATCTATTATCGAATGACTGGTATGGACAATTTAAAATTCTTTACCCGGCTTTATCGAATTAAAAATAAAGCCATTAAAATAAGAGAAATAACAGAAACATTGGGAATATACAATAAAATGGAGGAATATGTCTCTAATTATTCCCGTGGACAAAAATTAAGACTTGCGCTTTCAAGAGTTCTTTTAATAGAGCCTGAAATATTATTTCTTGACGAACCATTGCTCGGATTGGATCCGAAGACTACTAGAGAACTTATTGATATTCTTCAAGGTCTAAACAAAACGATTTTACTTACATCTCATCAAATGCATATCGTACAACAACTATGTAAACGTATCGCCTTTCTTAATAAAGGATCTATTATAAAAATTGATAATCAAGAGAATTTTATTAATATGCTCTCCCAATTCATTAGAGTGCGTTTTGAAATTAATAAAAAGGGAGAAAAGAAAGAGTTAAAAAGAGAACTTAAAAGTTTAGATTTCATTAACAAAATATCACGTAGGAAGGGTGGGTACATAGTATCTATGTCCGATAGAAAAAACTATCCCGATCTTTTAACATGTTTGGGAAAATATCCCGTACAAAAGGTTCAAGAGATTGAACCTACTTTAGATGATGTGTTTATTGAGTTATCAAAATAAAGGATATTATTGAGTTATCAATTAATAACAGCTAAAGTTGATTGAAAGTTAAGAAGATTTTAAATGAGCTTAAGAAATTTTAATAGGATTTCTGCAGAATTCCCACTAGTATTTTTATTAAAGTAATTTTTCACTTTTGTATATTTTTGCTGGTATTTTTCTTTAACTTTCTCAATATTTTTCAAAGACTCGATTAGCCCCTCCACATTATGTATTAACGGTCCAGGTGCAATTTCCTCTAAATTGTCGTAGTAAATACCTCTATTTGAAATATATTCGTCGTAATCGTAAGTGTACAATATAATCGGACGATCTAATAACATGTAATCTATAAAAACTGAAGAGTAATCAGTAATTAAAATATCTGAGATCAGTAGCAGTTCTTGTATGTCAGTTTCCTTATTAAGGATATTTATATTTCCTATTTCGGTAAGAGAAATTATATTTTCGCTAACATGAGCTTTTATTAAAAAGATTGAATTAGTTTTCTTACAATAATTGTTTATATTTTTTAGATCGCTCTTAGTAAAGGGATCTTTGGTAGTAAAAGATTCTCTATAGGTTGGTGCGTATAAAATTATCTTATCAATATCTTTTGGTATGCGACATTTCTCTTTGATTTGTTTAATCGTTTCTTCATGAGAATTGAAGAACATGTCGTTTCTCGGATATCCAATCGAAAGAATTCTTTCTTTGGGATAATCACCGAATGCTTCAGATAGAACTCTTATCTGTTTTTCGACCCCAGAAGTGTTAATAACATAATCGTAAAGGTTTTTGCTTTGAAGTTTTAAACCAAGTAATTTCGCTTTTTTCGAATTGACATATTTTTCAAAATAATCGTGATGTCTGATTTTTATCTCTCCTCCATGCCATGTTTGAATAAATACTGTCCTTGATGATTTTTTAAACGGTAAGACATCGGAATATCCATGTGACACAAAAACTGCCCGCGCTTTTCTTAAAAGTGAAAGTGCTTTCAGAGAATATGCGTAAATCGCATTTACTCCTTCTTTTTTGAGTTTTTTTTCTAAATCTTTACTTTTTACGAAGTAATATAACCTATAGTCTGTATTTTTTTCCAAATAATAATAAAGATATTTAGGATTTCCAATCATCGCTTTGCCGCTTGCTGAACCTAAAACCATTAGGTTATCATCAACCTTAGCGGGTATAAATTTTGACAAGTGATAAATAATAAGATCGAAAAAAAAGTTCGAATTAATCCTTAAAATATCTGCTATGCGAAATATCTTGATTTTTGAAGAAATATTCGTAATTAAAGTCTGTATTACCATGGAACCAGCTTAAATTTATCAATTAAAACTATTTCTGACACCTAGTAATAATCGTTATTTGAAGATCACCATTTGGCATCTTACGATGAAAATAGTAATTAAAAGATCCTAATTTTTTTTACGAAATATAATAGTTTTTAAAGGTCTTTAGATTTGATGATTAATCGTAGTATAAATCTCTACTTTTAACTTAGAATAAAAGAAGGATTAAATCTTTATATTATATGGCTTTTTTATAATATGAATCTATGCTTTAAAACGAGGATTCCTATTGATAAAAGAGAGAATTCTAAAACCAATTAAAAGGACTTAGTGTTCCTCATAAAATTATTGAAACGGCAACTAATAACTAATAAAAACTCCACAGTTATAATAGATTTGATGAGGCTAACTAATTGATTGCTATTGACATAATTATCCCTACTCTTATAGAAGTTGAAAATTTAAAAAAATTTGAAATCTCATCCTTCCCGTCATGGACAGGAAATTGGTTTCCTATTTGGTATAATAACAAAAGGTTGAAAAAGAACGGGCTTAAAATACGATTTTTTAATCTCTATAATATTAATTTAAATAATCTCTCTAACATTATTGGAATAGATAATAAAATAATATACGATTTAGAAACAATCTATGGACGCACAAATATATTGGATAAGAAAAATAAACTTCTATTATCATTTATTAAGAAACTGAATTCAAAAGGCAAAAAATTACTGTATTTTGATAATAAAGATGGAACTGACATCCAACAGCAATTTTTACCATATATCAATCTCTATTTGAAAAAGCAATTATTAAAGAATCGTTCGCTTTATAATAAGAAAGTATATCTAAAACGATTATTCACTGAATTCTATGCTCAAAATTATGAAGTTGATATTAGCGATGAATTCCAATATAGTTTTGACTCATTTTCGGAATATAATGATATTATTAAATTGTCGTGGAATTTTGCTTTAAAAGATTATCGATATTCCAATGAATTTTCTCGTTTTTTATGTGGTTTAACTAGAAAAATAAATATTGATTTTCAAAAACCAGGATTAGATCGACGCTATCTATTGTCTGCGAATTTTTCAGTAAAATCATTTAATGAATTACTATACTTTCAAAGAAAAGAACTCTTAAAGTTCTTAAAAAGTAATTATAAATCTCGCCCAGATATTTCACTTGGAAGAATTCCAAAAAAAGAATATATAAATGTAGTAAATAATAGTCTGGCCATTTTAAGTCCTTTTGGATGGGGTGAAATATGTTATCGGGACTTTGAAACTTTTATCGCGGGTGCCGCCTTAATTAAACCAGACATGGAACATATTGAAACGTGGCCTGATTTTTACTTAAAAAATGAATCCTATTTATCTATTTCGTGGGAGATTGAAAAATGGTCAACCGAAATACCTAATATTTTATCAAACAAAAAAAAGCTTTACCGAACTGGAGTAAGAGGCCAGAATCTCTATAAAAAGCTATGGTCGGAAAAGGGACAAACCAATTTCTGTGTCCGTTTTAAAAATTTAATTCAAGATCTTTGATCACAAAAGAAGACAGATAATTTATAGAATAAATCCCTTCCAATGCGTATTGGAAATTATAAAAAGCTTAAGAACATTTTAAGTATCCGATTCAATAATTTGTAGAATCTTATCAACTATGTTTCTCCACGCAAAGGAATTTCTTACGAGTTTTCCTCCCGTTTGAGCAATCTGTTTCCTTTTAGATTCATTAGCGAGATAAGTTCTTATTAATTCTACACATTCTCGAGGATTTCTAAACCAATCCAGATGAATCCCTTTATTAAAACTATTTTCTAAATCGGAGCAATATTCGCTTAGTAGAAATGAATCTGTTGCCAATACTTCAAAAACTCTAATGGAAAAACCTGAATCGTTTTTATGAAAATTTAATATGATTTTTGAATCGTGATATTTTTCGATTAATTCTTCAAGATATATTGGATTATTTTTCCATCCTACGCCAAAACATTTTATATTTATTCCTTCTCTTTCAATATAGTTTACATACCTTTTTCTTTTATCAGTCTTCGTTCCCACGAACAACACATCAATCGATTTTTCATCTTTAGCATTTTGAACATTAAAGAGTTTAATATCTGCTCCCTGGGTGATATGATAACATCTAGCTCCTTTTTTATTAAACAATAAGCTATTAGCTCTTGTGCTTGCGCTACTCCAAGTTGCGTTCTTAGCGTATTTGTGGGCTCTCATTTCGTGTGAAATATATAACGGGTCCATGAAATAAAACCAAGTCTTAGAACATTTATTAAGCCTCTTTATTAAGTTATAATTTACAGATTCCGCTTTCGCTAGAAAAATAATATCAAATTTATACTTTTTAACAAAAAATAGCAATATTCTATTCATTGACCAATTTCCAAATAAATAATATTTAAGATCTCTAATTCTGTTAGGTAAATAAGGCCTATAGGTCAAAAACATTTCAAATTTTTCTCTTAAAAAATCTTTATAAAAGGTGTGTTTAATCGAGATATTGTCGTACGCTATCTTTCTAAAATCAAACTTTATTACTTTATGGCCCTTTTCCATAAATTCTCTAACTATCGGATGGTGTGTTGACCACGGATTTTCAAAAGAACCTACGAAAAGAATTCTCATAAATTGAAAACTTGTTAGTTACTAATTTATAATTAATTCATTTATCATATAAGAAAAATTTAAGTTCTTATCCTCTAAGAAAAGCCAAAATCAACTCTTAAGCAAAATCATAATCATGCCAAAACTTATGAGATGGAACAATGATAACCCCGTTCTTAATTATGGGCTTTTTTAGAGGATCGGGATCGAAAACATATATATATTTAATACCATACCTTTTTGAGAGTTCTAGAGTATATTGGTTATATTTACACCAACCTGGAGCCATTTTTTTGGGGGTAATTCCTAAAGAATTCATAAAACTAATTGCCTCGTTAAATTTTGTATCTTGAAGTTCTTTATCAATAAATTTCACCACAGCGCTGAGATGGAGATGTAATTGGATTTCCTCATTGTTGTCTTGTAGATATTTAATTCTTTCAATTAGTTTTTGAGTAAATTCTTCTTTATTCATCTTCAGATTAAAATAAGATTGACAGTATTCAAAATTTGCTGGAGTAATGACAAACCAGGTGAAATTTTTATTAACAAGATCTTTTACATCCTCCCATAAATCGTCTCTGACAAAGGCTTCTACATGCATCGTTTTTTCCTTTACATGTATAAATTTTCGTAGAATTCGAATGTAAAAATTCTTAAACTTCATATGAAAAAAAAGAAAGAGTAATTTAATTTATTTAGGAAACTTAAATCAATAACTATTTGCAATTATTATTGATTTTTTCATATGATTGGAACTATGGGTTATTAAATATTTGAGAGAATTAGTTCAATTCGTAATGATAATTGATTTTATTTCGTTTAATAATAAATTCTTTAGGAGAAAATTGATTATTTTTAAATAGCATTAAGTAAAAAATGAGAATGTCGGTCGGTGTTTCTAATAAAAAATCCTATAAAATTTTTTGTTGACAAATTCAACGAACTTCTTCTAAAAACCCTTATTCTTGTTAAAAGAATAACGAAAAATCGTTATTGGTCAACATACTTTGCAGATAAAATTATTTTTACGATTAATAAATTAGTTAAAAATGAATTCATTCCGAATCCAAAGGAACATTTATATGTGGAAGTGACGAATATATGTAATTTAAGGTGTAGATTTTGTGCCTATAGTAAGTCTACAAATGAAAAAATAGTAATGCCTAATCAGAAGTTTTTTGATATAATAAATCAGGCAACTGAATTTGGTTATCACACTTTTGGCTTAACTCCCATTGTTGGAGAAGTATTTGTGGATAAAAATTTTATGGAGAAGATTAGATTTTTGGAACAACATCCAAAAGTTAAGAATTATAGCTTTTTCACAAATTTTACCTTAGCAAATGAGGAAATAATTGATCAGATACTTAAAACCAAAAAATTACATGAATTTTTTATAAGTATTTATGGTCATAACGAAAAAGCATTTATCAACTTCACACAATCGAACAGTAAAAC
>WJKD01000533.1 GCA_014729315.1 Promethearchaeota archaeon
AAATATAAAGATAATAAACAAGTTCCTACATTTGAGGAAATAGACCGCAAGGTCGAGGCAAGTCACAACGGTGAATGGAAAAAGGAACACATTGAGGCGTTTATCAACGCCCTTGTAACGGTCATAAACAAAGACACCGGCGCCCCAATATCCATCGACACTTCGCAATCCTACGGGTTCCACGAATACGACTACGAGGTCAGCGACCGCTTTCAGAGATATTTTGAGTCGAGCTACTAATTCCGCACCGTCTAAAAAAATAAATACTAAATTTACCTCTTTTAACATAAGGTCAATAGATTAAGAACTGGATAGTAAGAAATCTTGCACGGATCTGAATATTTAGACAATAACAATTGGCAAGAACTCGATATTTACCCGATCAAAGAAAAAGTTCGGGAGTTGAGTAATACCCAATTGGATTTAGAAGACGAAAGCGAATTACTTAAAGTATGCCTTCAAGAAAGACGGCACTTAATTGAGCTGCTCGGAAGAGGAGAGCGCGTTGCTACTTGTTACGTCTTGAAAGGACATGTAAAAGAGATTTCATTCTTCGACGTAGAGATGTGTGGGGCTACCTTCCCCTACCTCGAAGAAGTGAGCTATTTCAATTCGCACGGTCCGATCGACGGGGAATTCTTAAATCGCCACGATTTCCTCAAGGTACTCCATTTCGGCGGTAACTATTACCGGGAAGGAGTGAAGCTGCCTGACCTCAGCGCTCTCTCAAATTTGCGCTATGTATATATCGACCTACCCGATGACAGAAAGACGCTCACCCCTTTTGGGTATCCCCCTAAACTGGAACACCTAAATCTCGAGCTTTCTCGCTTACAACGATTTGGCGACCTTAGACCTTTTCTGTCCTTAAAGATATTGAACCTTTACAAAAATAATGTTGCGTCTCTTGAATCCTTCAAGCGTTTTGAGATCCCGCAACTCGAGAAATTAAACCTCTCGGGAAATAATTTATCCTCGCTCGAGTCCTTTAAGCACCTACGCGCCCCGAAGCTCAGGGAACTCGACCTCAGCTACAATCAAATCTCCGATCTCGGCGGGCTCGAGCCGTTATCCCACCTGACCTCGCTTGAAACCCTTGATTTGACGCGAAACAAGGTGAGCTCGCTCGAGATTACCCACGACGTCCCGAACCTCCGTAGACTCGACCTCACCGAAAATCAAATTACGGAAATCGTCGCAATTAGGGAGATTAGTTCTGTGGAAGACCTCATCGTTCACTTTAATCCTCTCGTGAAGGTGGCAGGCTTGGAACTGCCCCTTGGGAGCGCCATCGGAACCAGCCTCTTGTATCTCGACGCCCTCGGGACGCCGATGCAGAAGTATTACGACGAGATCGTCGAGTATCTCGACTCGCACGGCATCTTTTACAATAAAGAATACGACTTGCCGAGCAAGGGCTGGGAGAGCGAAGAATCCCTCGCGATCTTCGCCCCTATCCGCACGCGCGCGATTTCCAACTTTTTGGAGCTCCGACAACACCCGTCGGGGAGGACCTTCGTGTTCGTCAACGGCGAGCTCTTCCGGCACTGCGCAGCGCTGGTGCTCTCGATTCCTTCCCGCGTGGCGTACGATACCGACCTTATCGCCTCAATCGACGCTGCTGAGGCGTATTTCGGGGGACGAAGCTACGACGACGAGGAGTTTGAGGAAGAAATGAGCGAACAGATCTTTTGGGCGCACGCCTCTAACCTCCAGGCGTGGGTAGAGCACGATTACGACACGCGCGTCCTCCACCGAAACCTCGCCTTCCCGCTGCTCAAAAAACTGACAGAGGCGGGCGACCCGAAGGCGAAACGGGTCTTTAAGGAAGAGATCGCTAAGCGATACGCCAGCGGGCACCCGAACGTGCGGGAGTTCCTCAAGCGAGAGGGATATCTCGATTACCTCTCGAAAGACGAACTGGACGCCGTCTCTCCCGTCGCTGCGAGGAAGTAATATCCTTTTTTACCTGCTTTTTGGCACATCAGAAAAATAGAAAACCTATACTGCTCTGCTGAACTGTCTTCCCGACTTTTGAACCCAATTTGTATACCCTATTTTATAAAGTTTTTTATGTAACTGAATCGTATTTATAATTACTATTTTCCAATCATAATTCATACGTATGAATAAATGCATGAAAAAATAGATAACAAATAGAGAAATAAATTAATATAAAACTAATGGTGCAATAAGAAAATGTCTAAAAAATTTGAGACACAGGCTATTAATGATGAGATTCTGGATAAGTTAAGCCTTAAAAATCGTTATAACTTCTTGAATAACAACCTAATGCAAGTATTGACCCCCGATCAGTTCAATTTTCTCAAATCGGTGCAGCGATTCTGCATGCGCTTTGAAAAAAAAAACGATATAACGCATGGTCCAGACGAAGATATTTACGACTGGGTGCCCGCATTCGGCAAAAAAGGATATATCACCCGCCAACATAACTTTGATTTCATTGACGTCGACTACAAGGAGTGGGGACTAGCCTACGACTTTATGCGGAACCTTGCAATAGATTTGTTTGATCCCCAGTTCGCAATGGGAGGAGGGGCCACTGTTCTGGCGATTAACCCGGTTTATGAACATCACGATGGGGTGCCTGTAAGACAAGAGGCGCTAAAAGATATGATCACCGGACAAAGTCCAGGAGCAATACTGATCACAGAACCCGAAAGAGGATCAGACGCAGTCCATATGCTTACTACATGCGACGAACAAGACGATGGTAGCTTTCTTCTGAACGGTACGAAGATTTATAACACGAATGCTCCCAAATCGGAGTGGGTTGTAGCATACGCTACCGCAGAAAAGAATAACGGAAAAACAATGGCTCAATTCTTAATCAATACTAACTGGGAAGGTTTTGATGTGGACCGAGTAAACATTCCTTGGGTACCTAAGTTGTAT